>JAGGZB010000097.1 GCA_021162225.1 Candidatus Bathyarchaeota archaeon
GCGACTTCATCGGGGAGCCAAGCTGGCTGGGCATAGGCTTTAACAACCGTGTCGGCGGTGCTTATATAGAATTCTCCGAGCTTCAGTCGCATGATGTCCTCCGGCCTCGGCTTAAGCCTCGGCGGGAGGGCTAGGGCGTTTAAAGTCCTCTTAACCTCATGCTCATATCGCTGAACTCCGAGAATCCAGACTCCGAGCTGCGATCTTATGTCTGGGTCTATTCCCATGATGTTCTGCGAGTCTAAGTAGACGTAGTTTCCGACGGCCGCTCCCATCCTCGCCAATCTCTCGGCCGCGAGCTTGACAGGCGTCTTCCTTCTCACGGGTATGAACTCCCATGCCTCTGGGATGACGACTACGACGTTTCTATGGTTTTCGTGGACTTCCTCTATCACTGAGGCCAAGACTAGGTATTGTAGCTCGGGCTCCCATCCGCTCATATCGACCACGTTTATCCCAGGCTTGAGGTCGAGGGTTTTGGCGAAGTTCATCTGCTCAATTCTCGGAACGACTATCTGGAGATAAGCGTCCAGATTAGTATATACTGATTCGAGATATGATCCCTCCCGAACCTTCGCGAGCTGGAACTTTATCCGCTCCCAGACATCGCGGAGGGTTTTAGCGCCTCTACACGCCTTGATTATCTGAGCCCTGTTATAGCGTTGAGGCTCCCTCATTATGGCCTCGATAATTGATTCGACATACCGCCAGTCAGCTCTCTCTCGGAACACTGGCTGGATTCTCCTGCCTATGGTCGTGAACCCTATCTCGCCCCGCTTGATTCGGAAGGCTATGGCCGTCAGCTTGCTTCGAGCGATCATGCCCTCCAAGGCCGTAGTTTTTCCGGCTTGCTGGGTTACTCCGGTTATGATGGTGTGGTGTAGGGGGATGTAGACTTCCTCGCCTGACGGGATCTCGTAGCCGAATTTTATCTCCTTCATCCATTCTCATCCCCTGTTCCTGTATCAAATCTATAGGTTTGCTGGAAGCTTTCCTCCATGCTGTCTTTGATTATCGTGTAGGTCATGTCAATGGTTTCCTCGATCGTCTCTGCTCCGAGGATTATCTTCAGCTTTCCGATGAGATCCACGACCTTGGAGATGAAGTCGTTTGGGGTGAGTTCTTTTCCGATAAGCTGTCTGAGCTTGTCTCTGACTTCCTCTTTCACGTATATGGGGACGCTTCTCCGCGTCATCTCGCCTATCTATGGGTTGAGGGTTTATATATGTATATTGGTGTGTATTACGGTATAATACGAAAAACATAATGTATATATGTGGGCAGATCCAATTATAGGCGATGAGAAAAGTGGTGAAATATGGGAGGGGCACGAAGGTCACGTCCTTTAGATGGAGCAACGAGACCCGCGAATACCTGAAATCCATGCTCAAGCGCTATGGAACCTATGAAGACACCTATGACAGCTTCCTCTACAAGCTATTGAAGATGGCGGACAGGGTTCTGAGAATGCTCAAGGCCAAGAACTTGGACGATGGGCTGGAGAAGCTCAAGGAACTCGAACTAGAGGCCGAGGAAGAGGAGGTGGAGTAGGAGTGCCGATAGCCATCTATGATTTGCGGGCTGATGGATTGATGGCCATGAGCGGGCGCGTCATCAAGGTGGAGGCAGGGGAGATGGAGCTTCCCTTCGTCGGAAAGAAGAGGCGGGTGGTCAAGATTATCTTGGAGACGGGATACGAGCTTGTCATAGACGAGGATGATGTGAAGAAGATATGCGGTGCTTTAAAGGAGGTGGAGGAGGGATGACGGTCATAGTCCGAGACCTTAGAAGGGGGATTACCCCAATCCAGACGGAGATCGCTAAAGGCCATGTGGTTCGGGTTAAGCCGATTAAAGGGGTTCTTGTCCTCGGTGCTTTGAAGGTCTTGATACTCTTGGACACGGGATATGAGATAGAGATGAGCGACAAGGACGTGGAGAAAATATATCAGGTGTTAAAGGAGGCTGAGAAAAATGAGCGAGAAGGTTGAGGAAAAGCCTAAGCATAATGCCTTCGACAATATCTGGGAGATAAGGAGGCGTCCGGGTTTCGAGACGAGGTTCAGAGACTTTCTCAGAGAGGTTGAGAGAATGAGCCCGGAGCGGTTCGTGGACGAGGCGAAGAGAACTACGCTGACCTACTATTACTATCTGACGCCGGAGGCTTGGGTTAGGTCGCTGATAAGCAAGCGTGTCAGCTTACCAGTTTGGAAGATCCTCGTTCCAGACTCGCCGGAGGCCAGCGTCGGCGCGATCTACTACGTCTTCAAGGACGAGGAGGGGACAGCCCACGTCTTCAGAGGGACTTTTGGTTATGGGGGTTGTGGACCCCACGAAAGCGCCTTGATCGAGGAGTTCCTCTCCAAGACTGGCTACACCTTGGAACTCAGGGGAGGCGACTACCTCCTAAACATCCTAGCATGGAGGCGATAGAATGAGTTGGCGTGAAGACGTTTATAAGAGGCTTAGAAGCCTTCCAAATGTTCTTCCAACCTACTACGGGGGTCAAGATCTCATGCCGTTGAAAGAAGCCATGCAGATACTGACCGAGAGGCTGTGGATGCTCGAAGAGAGGATAAACGAATTAGAGGGAGGGCGGAAAGAGGATGAGGTTTGAATGGGTTGAAGTAAGGAAGGTCGATGGGAAAGTAGTAGTGCAAAAAGCGACACGTAAGGTTGATAGCCGCACCGGTAAGAAGACGACCGTCAGAGAGACTATTTACGAATCAGAAAACGCTTCCGAGGCACTACAATATGCAATAGATCACATTGCCAGTGTAATTTCTATACGAAAAGGAACATACGTGATCGATACCCCCATACATATAAGTGGATGCACTTGGCTACGGGGAGATAAAAATGATGAAAAAGCTGGAGGCGAATAAAATGCCAGAAGTGCTCTGCTCTACTTTAGAGGAGCTGCTTGACGTAGTTCGCCGATACGCTGGAGCCACGCCAATAAAGATTAACTTCATAACAACGGATGACGAAGAACTCCGCGGATTCCTAAAAGAAATATCGAAAATGCCCGGAATCAAAAAGATAACCCTGTGGAGCGTGAGGTGAGGAGGATGTCATGCGAAAATAAATGGGAAGAACTCAAGAAATGGCTACATGGTCGAATCTCTGAGGTCAGCTCAATGCTTTGGGAGATAGAGTGGATAGACGAATATGATGAGGGAGAGATTACAGGTATGGAGAACGCCTTTCAAGAGGTGCTCGACCACATGAATAAGCTGGAAAGGGCTGAGGAAAAATGAAGCCCATGAAATACATCGGATACCTCGAAGCGGAGAAAGGCAAATACATGACCTTCATAGAGAAAGTGATTGAAGACGACAGCCCACTACACGTTTATCAGACTGTCTGGAAACTCGCCAACAAAAAAGACAGGCTTGGATTTATTTACGCCGAGGTCAAGCCAAACGTTTTCAAGCAAGTAGCAGTCATAGTCCCAATAGAATACTGGGAGATAAACTGCGGTTAATGGGGGTGTCGCCATGAGGTTTGAGAAGCTTACAAGTTTTCTGGGCTCCGTGGTTTTCGCCGTCTGGTATGGCTTCCTCGAATACTATTA
>JAGGZB010000075.1 GCA_021162225.1 Candidatus Bathyarchaeota archaeon
ATTGTTCTGACGAAGAAGTCCCTTATGTGGATTTTAGGTGTGCAGTGCAGATAGACATCGCGGTATATGCCGCTTAGACGCCACATGTCCTGATCCTCAAGGTAGCTTCCATCACTCCATCGTAGAACCTCAACCGCGACTAAGTTTCTTCCAGGATGCACATAGGACGTTATGCCAAACTCTGCTGGTAGACGGCTGTCTTGGCTGTAACCGACCATATGTCCATTAATCCAGACATAGAACGCCGAGTCCACCCCCTCAAAAATTATGAAGATCTCTCTGCCGCTCCATTCATCGGGAACTATAAACCATCTTCTATACAATCCCGTCGGGTTCCAATCTCTCGGAACCCTCGGAGGATCTGGAGGAAATGGATACCTAACGTTCACATATATTGGCTTGTCGTATCCAAGCATTTGCCAATTGCTCGGAACCGATATGTCATCCCAGCTTTCATCATTGAAATCCACTCTATGGAAACCTTCCGGAACAGACTTCGGGTTTCTGCATAGCTTGAACTTCCACTCACCGTTCAACATTAATATCCATGGAGATTTCATTCTTTCACATTTGAGTGCGGATTTTTCATTAGGATAAACGGCTAAGGTTGCGTGGGCTGGCTCCCGATTACGCTCAACTATTCTTGGATTTTCCCAGTCATAGCTTTCCCGACGATTCTCCCTCATGAGAAACCCTTCCAGTACTTCTATAGATCATTTAAGCCTTTAGGCTTTTCAGCATTTGTAAGATTCTAAAAAAGATAAAAAAATAATCAGGAGATTGCGTCGGGTCTGTTAGGTTCTACTCTACATTAAACGGTCGAGCACATAGTAGAATATCGTTGAGAACGCTTCTATAATTATCACCGCTGAAATAGATTCGAAAACTCTTCCGGTTAAAACGTAGGTCACTAGCACAGCTACTGGGTCTACGACCATCCTATAAGTCAAGGTCTTCTTAAGAGAGGTTCGTCGCGTCCTAGAAATTGGCGCGGCATCACGCTCACCCTTTCTATTCTAGAAAGGGAATGTCATCCAGTATTTAAATATACTACCTTACTGGAGAATTGTTGCTTGACTCTCATCCTAGAAATGATTGGTGATTCTAGATTATTCTGAGGAATCCGCATATCCTATAGAAGATGCCTCCGATAAGAATGGCGAATAACACCTCAAAGATAGCAATGAATAATGCTTTCTTCCAGCCGAACTCTCTAATGCACGCAGCGATCGTTGCGATGCATGGTATGTAAAGCATAGTCACCAAGCTGAAGATTATCATCTGGAGAGGCGTCAATACTTCTCCGAAATTTGTCGTTCCAAGGATAGTCGCGAGCATTATTAGCGTCAGCTCCTTACGCAGGACGCCGAATATTAATGCTACGCCCATCTCTCGCCTTAATCCAAGCCATTCGACGGTTATGGGGCTTATAAAGGCGGAGATCGCATCGAATAATCCGAGAACCTCCGTAACTTTTATCACGAAGCTGCTAAGGATCATCAGTGGAAAGGCTATCTTGAGGAACTCTTCAAGCCTAAACCATGCTTGACTTGCCACAGTCTTCAAGTGCGGTAATCTATACTCATGCATCTCCATCAGGAGCTCAGTAGGCTCTCCTGGTAGGCTTTTAAATGCAGCTCTGCCAAGTAGGAGAATTATCGCCATATCAACTGCGTAGAGTATTAACGCCCACTCGATACCTACAAATTTCCCGACGAGCCCAAGCACAACCACGGTCGTTGCAGAGCACGGAATCAACGTCGTTACGAAGGCTGCTAGGAGACGTTCCCTCTCAGTCTCCATTATTCTGCATCCCAGACAGGCTGGAACATTACATCCGTAAGCGAGCATAATCGGAATGAATGCTTTACCATGAAGCCCTATCTTATGCATCGCTGCGTCCATGAGGAATGCTATACGGCTTAGGTATCCTGAATCCTCAAGCATATATAGCACGAAGTAAAATGGGATAATATATGGTAGGGCGATAGTAATTCCCGCTATCAGAGCCTCGATCACTCCGCCCCAGAGGAGCTCTCTCAGCATAAAGTCTTGTATAGCTTGATCAAAAAGAGGCTTAAAGCTGTATAGGAAGTCTCCAATACATGTTGATGCATAATCGCCGAACTTGAAGATTCCATAAAAGATAGATAAAACAACGAGAAGCATTAGGGGGTATCCTAAAATTCTGCTCGTTGTTAAATCGTCGAGTCTCTGACTCCAAGGGATCCTCGTCACGGGACGTATCCTTTGGACTTCCCTTGCGATTCTACCTGCAACCTCGTATCTTTCAGACGAGATTACAGTGGAGCATGAGTGACCGTGAATCTCCTCAATTTCCCGAGCCATCTTACGAGCGAACTTAAGAATCTCCGGGCTAACCTTTTTAACCTCTTCTATAATCTTCTCGTCTCCCTCAAGAAGCTTTATAGCCGTCCATCTAGCTGGATACGTCAAGTTGACTTTCTCGAGAAGAGACGTTATCTTCTCAATTCTTTCCTCAACTTCTTTTCCATACC
>JAGGZB010000049.1 GCA_021162225.1 Candidatus Bathyarchaeota archaeon
CGGTTAGGAAGAGGGTTAAGAGGCTTGAGGAGATGGGAGTCATTAGGAGATATACGGTCGAGGTTGATCCGAGGAAGCTTGGATTCGAGGTCGACGCCTTGATAGGCTTGGACACGGTTCCAGAGAGGCTCATCGCGGTGATGGAGGAGCTTAAGGCCATGGATGAGGTTTTAAGCCTATACTCGGCGAGCGGGGATCACATGATCCTCATCGAATGCTGGTTCAAGGACTCGGATGAGCTGGCGAGGTTCGTTAAGAGGCTTGAATCCATCCATTTATAACCCTGCCGGAGAAGGTTCATAAGACCTTGGAGAGATATGCTAGAAAGCTTAAGGTTTCTAAGTCTAGGCTCGCCGCCGAGCTTATCCTCAAGAGTCTTGAAAAATATCGAAGATGATTCTCGAAGAAGCCCCTCAAGCAGAAGAAGAGGGAGGAGGGAGATGTCTTTGTCGCAGGCGTCTAGGCAGGTCTCTAAATTTGAGCGTCTTATCGAGCGAATAAAAGAGGTCGAATCCGAGTTAGATGAATTGGCAGACATGGCTGAGAAGATGCGAAATATGCTTAAAACATTGCTTGAGGTGAGAGAATGAAGCTTGAGATTCCGGAGCATCTATATCGGAAGCTTGAGGAGGTCGCTGATGAGTTTGGAGTATCCGTGGAGACCATGATTCTCGCGATTCTCATCAACGCCGTTGCGAAGCAGAAGATATGTTTAAGGGGGTGATCAAATGATGGAGCCTAAGATAATTCGAGTTAATATCGACGTGATAAAGGTTTCAAAGGATAGAGTTAGGAAGGATCTAGGGAGACATAACCTCAACTAGCGCTGGCCATGAGAGTATTCGGTTGGCTCGATTACCCAGTAGTTGATAAAGATTTGAATTTGCGGTTTTTCAACCGTATTATAGACCAATTGAAACTAAGGTGAAAATTATAACTTCAGATATATCAACCGCTCAATTACAAAAACCGCAAAAATAATGGAGAATTTTAATCTTTTTCCAAAATCACCTTAAGTTTTTGGCCAAAGAATCCACTACTTCTCAGATAAGGGATAAAGGCTTTAGGTATGTGGATCAAGTAATTTTTCCCAGCCCTTGAAATCTTCGCTATAAAGATGATCTTATCCTTTTCTGTCATTTTCTCATCCATTCTCAAATTTCGCCTTCTCTAAGGTGATTTTTAGTTTTCTTCTCAAAAATCCGCCTTCAGCCAGCATCGGATAGAGAGCTTTAGGAATGGTGATCACCATCATATTGCCTTGTTTACTTATTGTTCGGAAAAAGAAAATTTTACTAGGGCTTGAATTTCCCCGTTTTTTCCGCTCGTCTCGCTCCACCATGTTTCTTCCCATATATTTCACCATATAATAGAATTTATTTCTTTTTTAATTTTTCTCAAATTATCTATCAATTGAAACATGGAAGAGTCGAATAAATATGGCGTTGGCATTATCAAAGTTTCAATTGATCTATAATAGAGTTGAAAGAGATCTGGAAGGAGAGGTCGATAAAAGTTGAGTTGCTTAGAGGGCTGTATAAATTGCTTAAATGTTTGTCTAAAGGCTAGAGGGCAGAGTTGAAATGAGCTTGCAGATGCTTATGGAGGAGGTTGTTGGGGAGATGTATAAGCTAGTGAAGGATTTTCATAAGATTCCAAGCGGAAAAGAGGCCATGAATAGGCATGCGTATAGGATAGCGGTCTTAGTTGATCTCTCAAACATCCTGATGAAAATTGGCTATCTAAGCGGGCATGACGTTGAGAAGACTAAAAAGGAGCGAAAATATATGCTCATGACTAAGAAGGATTTCCGCGACTAAAGTAAATCAGATAAACTTCCGCATCCTTACTAAATTTTCTGTGACGCTTAAAAAGGCGTATCTTAGAATTTGCTTAAGATGCTTCAGCGACCTACATCCAGCGAGCCTTGCATGCTTCTCGGTAAGCTCTGAAACTCGCTTCTTGATAACCGCAACTACTGTTGCAGGATTATATCCTACTATAATTCTTTCTCCAATCTCTAGCCCCCGGATCATAAGGTCGAATGGTTAATCTCTTAATCTCAAGATCCTCAGCGTTAACGACTTTGAAGAATTTAATCTTCTTACTGCTCGTCAAGGCAAATCACTCCATCGTTACTGAGATAGGGCATATGGATGCCGAGGCTCGCCAGCATATCTGAGAGAAAATCTATTCAATATTCTTGCTTGGGGTAGAGCTAGTGCGGAGACCGGATTTTCTGATAAACTCCTTGCAATATGGGCAACGGACAAATCGTGATCGCCTAATCTTCTCCTTCTTGGTAGCCTTATAGACGATTACTAGATCAGCTTTGGGAAATTTCTGAGAGATCTCATATAAGGAGATGTGATGGTCGAAAGATGCACGGGATTCTGCGAACTACTACCTCACCTAAAATCCGCCAGATACTTCTCGAAGAACAAATACTATAATTATTGCGTGGAATGCCAAAAAAAGCTTCGAGGATCGACCCGGACTATACGTTTTAGACAAGCTCGGAAGAAAATGCTGCCCATGTTGCGGAAAGCTCCTAAGAACCAAGCGAAGAAACCCCCCAAGATACCCAGAGCTAAGGAAGGGATTTAAACTAAAGATTAAGATCTCGCCCCGGCGAATATTGGAGAACCTTAAAATGTGAATCGCTCTAAGTGGTTGAAAGGACTTTGACTATGAACAGATCCTTAAGGAAGTTAGATAGCATCGGGATCCGCGATAAGTCTGGATGGTTGATCATCGTAAGAAGGCATCCGTTAACAGGGATAAGAGGAGGGTAATAGATGAGAGATAAGTCGAGAATGTATCTGCTATCCGTTGCATCGCTTTTCTACACGATAGGAGTAGGCACTTGCCTCGCAGCCTTACCCTTGGTGGTAAGTTCTGTGGGTGGAGGAAGATTGGATGTAAGCGCCGTGATAGGGATCTGGGCCATGGTAAACCTAGTCTCAAGTCTTCCGGCTGGAATGCTTTCAGATAAGATCGGGCCAAGAAGATCTGCCTCGATCTCTCTGGCCCTAAGATTACCTTTAGGCATCTTATTCTATGCAGGCGGCTCCATCATAATCTACTTGATAGGAAGGGCGATTGATGGAGTCTTAGAAGCCCTCATCTGGACAGGTTTCACTGGGTCTATGGCGAAAGCATATCCCAGCCGCAGACTACCAGCTCTTGGAATGATCCTCGGAGTCCAGCTCTTAGGGCTCAGCATAGGCCCAGCCATAAGCTCCTTCCTCACAAATCTCTATGGACCTCGGGCGCCGTTTCTAGTCTTCTCTATGGTGTCGATGATCTCCGCAGCTCTAGCATATATCTCGCTCAAAGGTTTACCCTCAACTGGAGGAGGTAAGATCTTCGCGGCGACTCTCCTCAACGAGGTGAAAAATCCTCTAACCATGAACTACATCTTGCTATTCGTTATGATGGGGGTTTATGAGAGTTCTCTGACCTCCTTCTCACCGGAGCTCGTGACCGGAATGGGACTAGAGATAGCGTTAGCAGGCTTCCTCCTCTCCCTTTACTATATCTCAAATCTTGTGGGCCAGTTCTCTCTGAGATTCGTCCACAAGCTCGTTGAAAACAGAATATTCCCTCTCGCCGCCTACGCCATAACATCAGCAACATTCATGGCCTCAAGGATGGCGAAGAGCGGGATCCCATTCATGGGATTCATAGCATTTTCCGGGATCTTCAATGGACTCACCTTCAGCAGGAATCAGAGTAGGCTTTGCGGGAGATTTAAGGAGCTTGAATCAACGGCTATGGGGCTTGGAAATATGGGCTGGGCCATAGGATATGCATTCGGAGCATCGATCTACGCTGCGGCCCTCAATGATTTGATGGACGTGTCTGGATGGATGGGCTTCTTAATCATGGTTATGTTGATAATCGCGATCTCTCTATCACTCATCGAGAGAAAGTAAAAACATCTTGAAAGATCACCGAGTCTCTTTGAGATCATGGTGGAGCAAAAACCGATTCACTTCATCGATCGACTCGAGTCTCTCTAACGATTTTTCGCTAAATCATCTAATCCTTGAACCAGCCTCGGCGCTTAGCCCTTGACTTGCTTCCACGCCTCTTCCATCTTTTCAGAGATATCTTCTAGTAAGGTCTTGGGATCCTTTGATTCGCAGATCGCTCTTGAGGCTCCTGAGCCATCTGCTCCAAGTCTTATGACCTCGGCTACATCTTCTCCACAAGTTATTCCAGCTCCAAGCAACACGAGAACCTTTTCATCGACCTCTTTAACCAGCTTAATCGACTCGATGGCAAATTCCTTCATCTCCTTTGAGATAGATCTCATGCTTCCGATAAGGCTTGGAAGCTCGGAGAGAATCGCGTCAGGCTTGAGCTTGGCTAAGGCGGCGGCAGATCTAGGAGTATCGCAGCAAATGATCGTGTATAACCCTACTTCTCTAGCTCTCTCTAAGCATCCATCTATCTCGGATAACGTCTTCTTCCGCTCAAAGTGATTTATCATGATTCCAAGGGCGCCGGCTTCCTTAACAGCCTCCGGAAGATCGTGTCCAAAGCCTCTTCCAGGCCTTATAGGATCGATATTTGGCGCAAAGATCGGTATGTCGACCTCCTCGGCGATCATCCTTAAATCGACGAGCTGCGGGATGAAGATAAAGTTCACAATAGAGTCCTTTGAAACTTCCTCGACGATCTTGGCGAGCTTTAAGGCCATCTTACCCCAAAGATATGCTTTGGTCGAGACTATGAAGACTGGAGGCTTAAAACTCCAAACCATCTCAAAACATAAGAGATAACGGTATAAGATAAATCCGAAAATTCTTTTACTTTAATTTCTCCAAGATTATCGCTGGACAAACCCTAGTCACTCCACGAATAGACTCAAGCTTCTTAACGAATCTTGCCAACTCCTCTGAATCCTTGAACCAGCATTCTAGCAGGAGCATGTGAACTCCACTGGCCGAATATAGGCTCAGAACATCTTCCATGGCCTTAAGCTCCTCGATCA
>JAGGZB010000114.1 GCA_021162225.1 Candidatus Bathyarchaeota archaeon
CCTGAAGACTACGTTAAGTGGTACGGCTGGAGGCATAGATGTCCCGAGCTTCTCAAGAAGTCAATTTATGGCCTTCCGGAGCTTCACAGAGAAGAGATCAAGAAAGCCCAGCTAGTAGCTTGTCCCGGATGTATGGCGACAACGGCGATTTTAGCCTTGGCTCCAGTAGTGAAGCATGAAGATGTCGAGAAGAACAGAATCGTAGTTGACTTTAAAGTAGGTTCCTCCGGAGGGGGATCTCATCCGTCAATGGCGTCTCATCATCCCGAACATTTCAATATTGTTAGGCCTTACAAGCCTGTTGGGCACCGTCACACGGCTGAGATAGAGCAGGAGCTGAGTCTCATAGCTGGAGAGAAGGTTTCAGTTGCTATGTCCGCGCATGCAGTTAATATGGTTCGGGGAATCTTAGCTACGTGCCATGTTTTCCTAAGTAACGTTCCATCAGTAATTGAAGTTTGGAAGATCTACCGTCAGTTTTACCAGAACGAGCCTTTCATTCGGATTGTGCGGGATGTCAAGGGAATCTTCAGATACCCGGATCCTAAAGTCTTGGTTGGTTCAAACTTCTGCGATATAGGATTCGAGATCGACAAGGATAATGACCGCCTAGTTCTGCTCTCCGCCCTCGACAATTTGGTGAAGGGCGCGGCGGGAACAGCTATTCAAGATATGAACTTAATGAATGGATGGGATGAAAAGGAGGGTCTTTGGGAGGCCGGTTTACATCCAGCATGAGAGGAGGATCGAGTTGATAGTTCTGAAGATAGGCGGAGACATCTACAAGGGGGGCTTAAGCGAATCACTTATTGACGATGTTAAGGAAGCCTTTCTTCACGGCGGAATAATCATTGTTCACGGCGGCGGAGATGAAGTGACAGAGATAGCTGAGAGGCTTGGAAAGAAGCAAGTCTTCGTAACTTCTCCAAGTGGGATAAGGAGTAGATACACGGATAAAGAGACCGTTGAGATATACTCGATGGTTATGGCTGGGAGAATTAACAAACTGATAGTTCAACGACTGATAAGCTGCGGCTTGCCTGCGGTTGGATTATCCGGAGTTGACGGTCCAATACTTAGAGCCAGCCGCAAGAAAAGGCTTCTAATAATTGATGAGAGGGGTAGGAAGAGGATAATCGAGGGCGGCTATACTGGAAAGATCAATGAGGTGAACACTAAAGTGCTTCGTATACTGCTCGAGAACGGCTACTTACCAGTCATTGCGCCGATTGCGCTTGGGAAGGAAAACGAGCTGCTTAATGTAGACTCAGATAGAGTCGCAGCCAGCATAGCTGGTGCTTTGAGGGCTGAGAGTCTAATCTTTCTCACCGATGTTAAAGGGGTGATGATAGATGGGAAGTACGTGGAGAGGATTCCTCTGCGGGAGGCTGAGAGTCTAATCTCAACTGTTGGATCCGGGATGGACAAGAAGCTGCTGGCTTCGACGGAGGCTTTGAAGAACGGGGTGAAGAAGGTAGTAATCACATCGGGCTTTATAAAATCCCCCATAAAGAAGGCCATAGATCAAACATCGGGGACAGTGATCACTGTTGGATGAGAAGCATATAATGGCTATTGAAGACGCGTATTTAGCCCGCGTTTATCAAAAGTTTCCCGTAAGTATAATTCGTGGAAAAGGAGCAATTGTGTATGATGCGAACGGAAAGAAATATATTGACTGCATGAGCGGCTACGGGGTCAGCTTGGTGGGTCATTGCCATCCAAAGATCGTTGAGGCTATAAAAAGACAAGCTGAGACATTGATGACTTGCCACGGCTCGTTTTATAATGATAAGCGGGCTGAACTTCTAGAGAAGCTTGTTAAGATCACGCCTAAGGAACTGGATAAAGTCTTCCTCTGCAATAGCGGCGCCGAATCAGTTGAATGCGCATTAAAAATAGCCGTGAAGTATACTGGAAGAAGCAAGATAGTAAGCATGATTCGCGGCTTCCACGGTAAGACTCTCGGCGCCCTCTCAGCCACATGGAATCCCAAATATAAAAAATCATTCGCATCTTTGATTCCTAAAAATTTCAATTTCGTGCCCTTCGGGAATCTTGAGAGAGCAGAAGAGGCTATCGATGATGAGACAGCGGCCGTCATAGTTGAACCAGTTCAAGGCGAGGGGGGAGTACATGTTCCGCCTCCGGGCTATCTTAAGGGGTTACGTGAAATCTGCGATAGACATGACGCCGTTTTAATCTTCGATGAGGTTCAAACAGGTTTTGGAAGAACCGGACGCATGTGGGCCCTTGAACACTGGAACGTATCTCCTGATATTATGTGCATTGCCAAGGCTATGGGCGGCGGATTTCCGATAGGAGCAACCATTGCTAAGGCTGAAGTTATGAATTCCCTGAAAATCGGCGAGCATTCAAGCACTTTCGGAGGAAATCCGCTTGCATGCGCCGCCGCCTCAGCAACAATAGACGTTATCTTAGGGGAGAACTTGCCGGAGAGAGCCCGTAGGCTAGGAGGCTACTTTAAGGGACTTCTCGAAAAGATGGTTGACGAGTTTCGGATTCTCCGCGAAGCCCGTGGATTAGGACTTATGCTTGGCCTAGAATCTAGAATCTTCATCTATGAGGTTTTAATGAAAGCACTCAATAAAGGGCTTCTTCTCCTTTATTCCGGAAGAAACGTAATTAGATTTCTTCCACCCCTAGTTATAGAGGAGAGCCACCTTGAGGCAGCCGCTAACATACTAAGTAAGATCTTTGCTGAAGAGGATAAGAAACTAGAACATGTCTCTCGGAAACCTTAGCTATAGACGTGAAGCATCATGACCCTAGAAGATCCTGTTCTTTTCCTTCAAAGAATGCTTGAGATCTACAGTCCAAGCGGGAAAGAAGAACAGATAGCTCACTTCATAATTGACGAGATGAAATTTCTAGGTTTCAGAAACGTTCGAATGAATTCAGCCGGAAACGTTTATGGAGAGATTGGATCAGGTTCCCGTTCGATTCTTCTCTGTGGGCATATGGATACGGTTCCAGGGCGAATTCCTGTGAAGCTTGAGGGTGATAGGCTCTATGGGAGAGGGGCGGTGGATGCGAAATCTTCGCTGGCAGCGATGATATGGGCATCTGCATCATTGAAACCCGATATTCAAAGCTTAGGTAAAGTTATTGTAGCGGGGGTTGTTGAGGAGGAGCGAAATGCGCGTGGAATCCGTCAGCTGCTACATGAAGGCCTTAATGTTGAATGTGCAGTTTTCGGAGAGCCAAGCGGGTTAAAAAATGTAACTTTCGCTTACAAGGGAAGAATCTATATGCAAGTGATCTGCAAGACACGAACTGGACACGTTGGAGCTCAGCATATGTTTAGAAACGCGATTGAAGCGGCCTTCGATCTGTGGAGTCGCGTGAAGAATACATGCCTAAAGCATCAGTCACCTTGTGGGATCTTCTATTCGCTCACGCCGTCATTGATGAGGATTGATAGCCGAAGAAGTGTAGGTGGAATTCCAGACGAGTGTCTTCTGGAGATCGACTTAAGGCTTCCGCCGAAGATTAGATCCACAGAGGCAGTAAGCTTAATAAATAAAGTAATCGAGGAGTTTGAGGCTGAAGATGATTCAGTATCCGTTTCGCTACGCACTAAAGATATCGTTGAACCATTCGTCGCTAAAAGAGACACGTTCCTGATGAAGGCCTTGAGAGAATCGATCTACGAGGTCACAGGGGAACAGGCGAAGTTTCTTAGAAAAACTGGAACCGGAGATATGAATATTTTTGGCGCCGAAAGAAAAGTTCCAGTTGCAACTTACGGTCCCGGAGACTCCAGACTAAGCCACACAATCTGCGAGTACATTGAAATACCAGAATATCTCAAGAGTATAGAGGTCTATAAGAGAACGGTTGAAAAAGTCCTAAGCAGACCGTAAATAGATTGAAGGAGTATTTCACCAGTTGGGACGGTATATAGTCTTTTTGTGTCCCCGATGCGGGATGCCCAGATATGCCAGAGAGGGACAGAAAACAGCGGAGTGCTTCTACTGTGGTCTTCAGATCAAGATTAGTTCCGCTAAGATCCGGATACTGGCCAGAACTGAGGATTCGAGAGCCGCCCGGGAGATTGTTGAAAAGCTCAAGGCAAGAAGGCTTTCGTATAAGAGGCTTCCGTAATCTAAGACTGATTTCATGAAGCGGATTAAACTTTATTAGTTTTAAGCGTGTGTAAATTGCTTGTGGGTTGAGCTTTGTCGGAAAGTAGCAATAGTATCAGATCTATGGCTGACCTGCTTAGAAGTGGCGCAACTCTAACTAGCCTTTCATGTCCGGTATGCTCCTCTCCCCTCTTCAGGATGAAAAACGGAGATCTCTGGTGTGCCCATTGCCAAAAGAAAGTAATAGTCGTAAAGGAGGGGGAGGAGATCAGCGAAGCTCAGAGCATAGCCGCATTAAGTATAGTTGAGCAGACTCTCTTCGAGAAGATACTTGAGATAAACGATAAAATAAAGGGCGCTGAGAATTTAGATGATCTTCAAAGACTAAGTGCAACGCTCTCCTCTCTGCTCGAGAATCTTAGGAGAATTAGAGGTTTTAAGAAGAGTTAAGGAGAAGAGTTACGGCGGATGAAGGGAGTATATGAGGGCTTCCCAGACGTAATTCATAGGGTTGCTCTCTTCTCCTATAAGATCCCAACTAGAAGTCTGCAGAAGATGCTGATTCTCCTTTTTTACAGAATGAACACGACTGAGAAATCTTTGGATACGCCTTTCCTGGCGAGCCGTGACCTCGAAGTGATCTTTGAAATAGGTATAGCTGACGGCTTAGAATTCAGTTTTCTCGACGACGAGGAGAAGGATGAGTGGCTAAGCCTTCTGGAAAAAGAGATCTTCGAAACGCTTGACTTCCTCTGCATAATTAGATATTACGTATCAAGAAGAGGACGGAAGATTCCTTTAAAATTCGATTATTACATGTTAAGGTTTGTCTTCAAACCTGAAATTATGGAAGTAGCAGTTTATCATGAGAGGGGAATTCGAAGATTAACGACAAGAGACTTGATAATGGTGATAAGTGAGCAGATTAATTCAGAGCTAAGAAAGGAGAAGAAGCCTCCCCTGCGCCTAGAATCACTAAATATTCCTTGATTCAAGTCTTTCTAAGACCATCTTCTCGATTTCTTTTGAAATCTCCTCAATTGTTCTGTTGCCATTTACTAGAGTGAGGTCCCCGCTCCTAACGAGTCTCAAGTATACTTTTCGGACAGCCTTCTGCGTTTCCCGTCTTTCCATAACGGATCTCTTATCTTCACAGCGACTGATGATCACGTCTACTGGAACGTCGATGTATATGGCCAAGTCTGGCTTAATAGCCGCCCTATTAATCTGCCATATCCACTCGGGATTAACGCCGGCTGCTCCCTGATACGCAATAGACGAGAAAACGTATCGATCTGATACAATGATTTTTCCTTTTTCTAGGTTAGGCTTTATGAAGGCCTCAGTATGCTCAGCTCTGTCGGCTGCGAAGAGAAGAGCCTCAACAGTTGCGGAAACCCGTTTTTTCCTCTTAAGAATATATTCTCGAATGAACCTCCCAATTCTCCCGTCGGTGGGCTCAGAGGTATAGATGGCATCATATCCTCTACTGCTTAGGTTCTTAACTAGAAGCCTCGACTGCGTAGTCTTCCCACATTTATCAAGCCCCTCAATACAGATAAAGAAGCCTCTCTTCATCGTTAGTGCCTCAGCATACAGACTAAGAACAACGACCATAAAAATTAATATATTCCCTAAAATGCATTTTCTTCTGGATGCCAAGCCGCGGCCGTGGTCTAGCCTGGTTAGGACGCAGGCCTTCCAAGCCTGCAATCCCGGGTTCAAATCCCGGCGGCCGCACCAAAGGAGAACCTACGGTTCCTCCATCTCCCTCTTGCTGAACTGCCCTGTTTTAAGGCGTTTTCGCAGATTCGGCTGATGTTTAAGCCTTTTTCTCTGGCGGCTTTCCAGACTTCAGGATCGATTCGGATGCTGAAGATTTTCCTTCTCATAACGGCTCATCTCCCGAGTGTATATACAGTTTGTATATACGGGTTTGTTCTAATCGACGCCGCAGAACTGTTGAAACCTCGTTGGCATAGATTGAAGAATTCACAAATCACGTAAGATTAATTAAAAAAGGTAGTTAGGATTTTGGTTTTCTGTTTTTAAAGATGTTTTAGAGCTTGCCTATTTTTTCGAGGTCTTCGGCTATATCCTCTAGGCCTAGCTTGACTAGTGTTTCTCTGCGTGGCCATCCGTTATCAAGACGCCATCCCTGAAGTTTATAGAATTCATCTTGTGCTTTTTTAAGGTCTTCAGGCGAATTCACTCCTCCCTTAGCCACTATTGGGTAAGGGAGCGTATTGGCTGACTTAACTTTCCAGCTAATCGATTCATGCATGAATCTCCAGGGAAGATCGTCTAGTTCACGGGTAAATCCTTCACGGACATTATAGCATCTTTCAAGATTGTAGATCCTTGTACCTATCAATAGGAGATCCTCCGGTGAGATCTCTACACCAGTCACTGCGGAGTACAATTCGCTCATCGCTTTGGCGTTCGTGTACATCGTCTCCCCGGAGAATTTACATATTCCTAGGGCGTCCGTTACGGCGAAGTGGTCTCCATACCATTTAGCGATCTTTGCATCGGCCCAGGGCGGCGGAGGCAGAGTAGTGATTTCGACTCCCGTTATCTCCTTTGCAAGTTCAGGAGTCGGCCAGATTTCATGGAATAGGTGATCTGGGCCTCTGGAATTAACTGAGTATGTGAGTGCTCTGCTGCTCCATGTTCTTGTATCTACACCGGAGTTTTCTAATCCCTTCGAGTTACAGATCGCCCACTTGTAGCTGTCCTTCCCTACCTTCTTTGAGGCTCTCTTAACACCTTCAGCTAGGAGATTCCCTAACTTTCCTTCTCGAAAGGCGATCATGCGTATTGCTTTGATCATAGCTTCTCCATTTCCAAACTTCAAATCTAACCCGTTGGTGTCTTCCTTGGTTAATACGCCTCTTTCATAGCTCTCCATCGCCCAGGCTATTGTCACGCCGGTCGAGATTGTGTCAAGCCCGTAGATATTGCATAGCTCATTTGCCTTCAGAAGAATCTCGGTATCGGCTATTCCTGTGTTCGAGCCTAAAGCAAATGCTGTCTCGTACTCTGGCCCTACAGCATATCCGGCGTAGGGTCCCTTCTCTACGACGTTGTATAGATGACATCCGATTATACATGAGAAGCATCCATGCTTCCTTCTAAGGTAGCCTGCCTCAGCAAAGTATTTGCCCGATATCTTGTATCCGCCTTCTATCGAACCCTTCGTGAAGTTATATGACGGTAGTATATGCTTCTCGTTGAATTCAGCTATCAAATGTGAAGTTCCATAAGTGAATGGTCTGCTCTTTAGCTTCTCTGCGATCTCGAAGACGAGGCTCCAAAGCTTATCTGGATTCTTAACCTTTATTGAACCTGTTCCTCTAACAGCTATGGCCTTTAGGTTCTTGGAGCCCATAACTGCTCCTGTTCCGGCCCTAGCACAGGCATTGTAGATCGAGTTCATTATTGAGGCGAATTTAACCATGTTTTCGCCAGCTGGACCTATGGCCGCTATGCGGATATCCCTATCTCCAAGATCTTTCTTCAATATTCTAGTAGTTTCCCTGACGTCTTTCCCCCATAGGTGACTTGCATCTAGAATCTCGACGTTCTCATCGTTTATCCATAGCGTGACTGGTTTTTCAGATTTACCGAGGATGATTATATGATCGTATCCTGCGAACTTCAGCTCTCCTGCAAAGTGTCCGCCCATGCTAGATTTGAGGTAGAGACCCGTAGCTGGAGACTTCGTAGTCACTGTTGTTCTTCCAGTTAATGGGACAATTGTGCCAGTTAGAGGTCCGGTTCCAACTATGAGGGGATTCTCTGGGCTGAGTGGGTCTGTTCCAGGCTTAGATAGATCCCAGAGGAGCTTCGCGTTTACTCCTCTTCCTCCTATAAAGCGTGAAATAAGATCTTTTGGCAGTGGCTTCTTCGAGATCTTTCTCCTGCTAAGATCTACATATAATATTCTACCGCACCAACCATACATCTAGGACACCTCCAATATGCGCTTCAGTTCATTAATTCTCGCCTCAGCCAGCTTGCGCTTTCTTTCAAGCGTCGACGGCGTAGCTTCAACCCACATTATTGCTTCTCTAATTGTGCAGAGCTTGGCGCATAATGGATCTCCACCGCATAGGTCGCAGATGAGCGCCTTGCCCGTCTCTGGGTCAATCCTTACGCCGTAGTATGGACATACGTTGACGCATACGCCACATCCATTACATGCATCCTGATTTACCGAGACTATTCCTAATTTAGGGTCTTTGCTAATGGCATTAGATGGGCAAGCCTCTACGCATGGAGGTTCGTCACACTGCTCGCAAAGCATAGGCAGACCTAGAGCTTCCTCTTCGTACTTGTAAACCTTTATGCGCGATTTAGATCTCTGAACATAGTCTTCATGCTTCATGGAGCAGACAAGCATGCAGTAGGTGCAGCCATTGCATTTTTCATAATCTACGATTAGGACTTTCTTCAAGAATACCCCCACCGCAACATATTGGTATAAGATATCTTTTCTTTGATCTTAAAAGTTTAACAAAAATCACCGTTGATTTCGAAGCATTTTCTACGATGTCCATCTTAAAAGCCACAGCCCATCTCAACCTAAATCTTAAATCTTGAATTAACGATTTCAACATGAAGAAGTTTAGGAAAATGGAGGATTAATATGAGAACCCTAACCGATCAGGATCTTTGGGATGCGATTAGAGGCGCGGCGGTACTCGCGACGGGGGGAGGAGGAATAGCTCCGGATAAGGAGACCTTCCAGAGGGAACTTGATAAGCTTCGTGAAGGAGGGTTTAAGGTTAGACTCGTAGATCTGGAGGATGTTCCAAGCGACTCCGTCGTATTCATGAAGGTTGGGATAGGCGGAGGAATAGAACTTGACATTAAGAGAAAGTATATGCGTGGATCAGTTGAATGTATTAGAAAGCAGATTCTAGAAATGGATAAGGTCTATCCTCTCCCGAAATGGGCTGAGATTCCTGATGAAAAGTGGGAGATGAAAGGGGAGGAAAGACTGATTGAGATTCTAGGAAAAGAGCCTGAAGCATATTTATCCTTTGAGGTGGGGCCCGGGGTGCTTTTCCGTCAAGCATGCGAAGCCGCGAGGAGAAATAAGCCAGTTATAGATGCGGATATAGCTGGGTATCGCGCAGTTCCCGAGCTCTCTTTATCCACACTTAACATTAAACATGCCCCGGCCATGCCGGCGGTCTGCGCAACTCCTTGGGGAGATCTGCTAGTCTTCGAGAAAGTTCTGAGCTGGCAGAGGTTTGAAGATATATGCAGGCATCTAGCAATAGTATCCGGAGGCTATACGCCCGTTGTGATACCTGTAGAGGTAAGGTTTCTTAGAGAGGCATATGTGCCGAAGACTATATCTAAGAGCATAGAAGTCGGCAGAGCTGTAAGGGAAGCGCTGGAGAGAGGAGAGGATGCTGTGGATGCAGCTGTCAAAGCCTGCGGCGGATACAAGCTCTTCGAAGGTCGAGTGAAGGCGTATCTGCGCGAAGATAAGGGTGGATTTGTCTGGGGAGAGACTCGATTCGAGGGAACAGGGGAGTTCAAGAACCATACATTCAAGATATGGTATAAAAATGAAAATCAGATATCATGGCTGGATGGTGAACCATACGTTACATGCCCGGATCTCATATGTGTAGTTGATGCTAAAACGAGCTGGGGACTCTCAAACTTCCGCATTGAAGATTGGGCCGCTGGAAGAGAAGTAGTGATCATCGGTGTCAAAGCGGCGGATCTATGGAGAACTGAGAGGGGACTGAGAATCTATAACCCGAGACACTTCGGTTTCGAGATAAGATACGAGCCGATAGAAGAGTTCTTTCAATGAAGGGGTCTATTGAGACCTTAATGAAAGGTTTTTCATGGCCTAAGGGTTGCCAAGGTGCAATCTCCTTAACTTTTGATGATGGGCTGAGCTCGCAACTTAAGATAGCAGTGCCGCTACTGAACAAATATGGACTGCGCGGAACATTTTATCTAGTTCCGAAGGGTGAAGATTGGAAGAACAAGTTATATCCGTGGCGCGAAATCGCCCGCGCTGGCCACGAAATCGGAAATCACAGCCTTTCACATCCATGCTCATGCAATTTCTCCGGAGATCCCAACTGTTGCGGATTAGAAAATATGAGCCTTGAGGATATAGCGGCTGACATTACTGAGGCACAGCGAAGACTTGAAACGTTGTTTCCCGAGCAGAAGTATTGGACATACGCTTATCCATGCTACCAAGACTTTGTTGGAATAGGAGAATCCCGTAGAAGCTATGTTCCAGTGGTCGCCCGCTACTTTATAGCGGCCCGTGGAGTCGGTGAAATGGTATGTGCCAACTCTCCGCTGGCATGTGACCTGCATTATCTCTGGTCATGGCCAGTTGAGCGGCTAAGCGGAGCTTCGATGATAGGCTTAGCTGAGAGGGCATCTGCACAGGGCCGATGGGGAATATTCACTTTTCACGGCATAAATGAAGGGCACCTTCCAGTCTCTAAGGTCGACTTTGAAGAGTTCCTTGCATTTCTTCATCGTAGCCGTGATAGAATATGGGTGGCCCCTGTCTCCGAGGTTGCTAGGTACATTCTTTCACATAGAAGATTAAATAAGTAAAATAGTAAATTAACGTGTAATAATTAATCTGTTTGATCTGTGAGTTGAGAGAAAGATGCCTAAACTAGCGATTAATGGAGGACTGGCTGAAGCTGCAGATCTAAGGGGGAAGATTCCGAGGTGGCCAGTATTCACTGAAGATGATAGGAAGGCTCTCATGGAGGTCTTGGAAAGCAGAAGGTGGTGCCGTCTCTACAGAGGATCTAGGGTTGAGATGTTCGAGGATTCATTTGCTAAATATCATGATGCAAAGCATGGAATAGCAGTGGCAAACGGCACCGTTGCCCTTGAACTTGCATTGAAGACTATCGGCGTCGGTTACGGCGATGAGGTTATTGTTCCAGCAGTAACCTTTATAGCAACAGCTTCTGCTGTTACGGAGGTCGGCGCTATCCCTATATTTGCGGATATAGATCCAGAAACCGCTACTGTTGATCCTCGATCTGTAGAGGAGAAGATCACGGATAAGACGAAAGCCGTGATTGTGGTTCACTATGCTGGATATCCCGCAAATTTAGATGAGATTCTACCATTAGCTAGAAAGAATGATCTTTTCTTGATAGAGGATTCTGCGCATGCTCATGGAACTGAGTGGCGGGGTCGTAAAGTCGGCGCTATAGGCGACATGGGAGGCTTCTCCTTCCAAGAGAGCAAATCATTAACGGCGGGAGAAGGCGGAATAGTTCTTACAAATAATGATGAGCTAGCCGAGAAGGCGAGGTTGATACATAATATTGGAAGAGTCGTAGGTAGACCTGGGTACGAGCATTACATTCTAAGCTCGAATTATAGAATGACGGAGTTTCAAGGAGCGTTACTCTTGTCGAAGCTTAAGAGATTTCCAGAGGAGGTTGAGAAGAAACACTCCAACGGCGAATATCTCGCCAGCAAGCTCAGAAAGATCGGCGGAGTTGAACCTTTAAGGAGAGACCCAAGGGTCACAAAGAGGGGATATTACTTCTTCGTTCTAAGATACAACCCAGAAGAGTTCAGCGGTCTTCCAAAAAGCAAGTTCATAGAGGCGTTGAATGCTGAGGGTGTTCCCGCTGGCACGGGCTATGGCATGCCACTTTATAAGCAGCCAGCTTTTAGAAAGGAAAACTTGAAGGGAATATTTCCCAAAGGTTTTCAGGTTCCAGATTATGAAAAGATTTATTTGCCTAGAGCTGAAAAGTTCACGGCGAGTGAGGTTACATTGCCGCATCCGATCCTTCTAGGGGAGAGGGAAGCTTTAGATCTCGTGGTGAGCAGTATAGAAAAAATCAAAGAGAACGTTGAAGAGATACTTTAAATCTCTTCAATATTCATACCGCTTTATCCAGCGTACATGCATATTTTTCTTGGAGAAGGCTAGTATCCGATACCTTTAGCTCTAAGATGCAACTCCTACTTCAGGCTGGCTTGCAAAGGCGCTTCAGTTCCAGTATATTTCAATATTTCTGACCACGTCAGAGAGCTGATATACTGGGCATACTTCGTCTTTTAACGCCTCGATATTTTCACGCCATTTCTGAAGCTGAGAATAGGAGTAGTTTCCCTCACCCTTCTTATATTCCTCCACGGCTTTATTATATGCTTTGATCGTCTCATTAAGAAACTTAACTCGTCTCTGATATTCTTCGAAGTAGCTATAGCTGAATGGAGATGGATGAGTTGTATAGTTCAAATTCACCCAAAACCTAGATGGATCTCCACTACAGTCAATATATCTTTTCTTCACGTTTTTCAAAGCTATCCGCCCATAGGGTTTGCCTATCTGCACATATGCTATCGTATCTCCTTCAACGCAATCGATGAATATCAATCCCTCATCAACTGTCTGAAATGCATTTAGGTTATGTCCCGAGCCGTCAGCGAATTCCACCTCGACGAAAGCACATCTAAAGCCGAGATTCCATGCGTGGTCTCTCAGCGTTATGGCGAATCCTGTACAGTCAAACTCGCCTGGCTTATACTCTAACTTGTCCGTAGTGTCTAATTCAAGAAGCTCCTTGAGCTCTTCCCATGTTGGATTTTTTAGGGAAGGCTTCAATGTAGCGTTGAGTAGTCCTTCATATTTCTCCAGTAGCCTGGTGTAGTTCTTGTTTAAAGCATCGATTATACTTTTAAGCTTCTCATTCTGTGAAATGGCTGAGCGCAATTCATCCTGTAAGTTTGCTATTTTTGATTTCAACGAGGAAATCGTGGCGTTGTAATATGTAATATTTCCTTTCAGCCATGTTTGAAGATTGCTTATTTGGAGATTCTTTTCCTTCACCGTGGCTGTAAAGTTGTTTAATGTTACAGCTAAGCTGCCTAGAAGAATTATTATCAACACGCTGAGAAGCATTATGGCTCCTCGACTCGACATTTTCCATTCGTTCTTATTGTAAATATGAGAATTGCTTAAAAGAATGTCCCCTGAGTATTGCTTAGGCCTAACCTCAACCATTATATAGGTTGCTTATGTTACCATGAATCTTGTTCATCCTATAGGGGAAAGTTCATCTATGAGAGATGTATACGTTAAGAGATCCGTGATTCGAAGTATCCTTGAATATGCATCAGCCTGTCATCCGAGAGAAGGAGTTCTCCTCTTAAGAGGAAAGGTAGATAGGAAGGGAACATGGATTGAAGAGGTTGAGTTACCTCCTCTCTCGATTCATGGAGCAGGTTTCTCAAGTTTTCGGGCAGATATGCTCCCGATA
>JAGGZB010000030.1 GCA_021162225.1 Candidatus Bathyarchaeota archaeon
GATATAGTGAAGGCCGCTCAGCGAGCGGTAAAGAGAAAGTAGACGGATTCACATGTAGTCTGCTAAACTCCTCTGCTCCCTATGGTTCCCCTCCAACCCGCGGCGTAGATGCTCCTCCGCATGCTTCCTTTCTTCTTCATGAAGACTTATTTGACCATATACTCCATCGTATCCTGGAATAACCTTCACCCTTTCCTCTCGAACTCTTATTATAGCATCAGTTATATTCGCATCCACAACCTCAACAAGCTCACTAAATGGTGCTTCCAGCAGAACCGCGTACTCGCTCCCAAACTTACGAATCAGACTATTATATATTCGCCAGACGCTTTGAGCTCCAGGGTAGCTTACTCCAATAACCGTCTGGATAATCTCGCTTAAAGGTAATAGATGCTTGTAGCCCGGAACCCCTTCAGGCCTAAATCCCTTCGGCCTATCAGCTAATTCATCCACACGTTGATCGACGCCTTTCGTAAGCTGCCTTCCGCAGACGGGACAGATATTCCCGATTCTTCTCGCTTCCTCAGGAGAAAACGAAACATGACACGATCTATGTCCAGTCCAGTGATACTTCCCATATTCGGGGTACGTCTCAATCGTGAATAAGAAGCGATGCGGATCCTTGCTTCTAACAGCATTCACCACCTCCTCATAGCTGAAAACCTCAAGATTGAAGACGTTTGCTTCTCTGCCCATTCTCCAAGGCCAAAATGAATGAGAATCGCTATTCGAGACAAGCGTGTACCTGTCTAAGACGCTTAGACGCCAATTCATTGGAGGATCTGATGAGAGTCCAGTTTCCAACGCGAATATATGTCTCGTCATATCTTGATAGCAATCCTCAATCTTATCGAAGCCACTGAACGCTCCGAAGAGACTGAACCACGGAGTCCACACATGAGCCGGGATAACCACATTCTCCCTTGAGATCTCCATAACCTCCTCGACGAGCATTGGGGCTGTCATGTTAAGAAGCGGGCGTCCGTCAAGAGCAAGATCCCCATATCTAGCCAGCCGATCACTTATTTGAGAAGCAATCTCAAGGCTCGGCGTCAATATGAGGTGATGAATCCTCTTCGTCTCTCCCTTAAACGTGAAGATTGTGGAAACCTCGCCTGTAATCATGAAGCGTAGCTTGGAATCCGGCTTATTTGACAGCTTATAAAGCCCAGTACCAGATTCAGGAGTTAGCTTCTCCCGCAGTTCTTTAAACCACTGAGGATGCGTAAAATCTCCGGTTCCAACGAGGTTTAGGCCCTTAATCGGGGCGAATCGAGCAATCTCATCAATATTCATTCTAGCGCTCGTCGCTCGGCTATATTTGCTGTGAATGTGAAGATCCGCGTACACGATCATGATTCTAATCGGCCTCCAGCCCTTAACACCCGCTGGGAGCTCTCGATGAACTCGAGCATATCTATCTCTGCGACTTCTAGCTCAGGCCTCCTAGGGATAATGAAGGTCTTGATCTCGCATGGCTTGAAGGAGGCTTTCCAAGATCTATTCAGGAATGGAATCTTAATCTCTGCCTCGGTCTCCTTTCCAGATGTCTCATAGCATCTTAGAATTAAGTTGTCGGAATCCTCATGCTTCTTAAGAACTGAGGCTACCACGTTCTCCTTAGAGACCCCGATGAACGATCCATGCGGTTGCAGAACTCCCCCATGTGGATAGCTAACAATCACTATAGGTTTGAAGCTTATCTCCTCAGCAATCTTAACTACGCGTGTCTCCCGCCAGGAATTTCTATGCGGAAATAGAATGAAGATGAAGTCTTGCCATCCTTGATCAATGTAATGATAGGTTGCATCTGGATCAAGCTCGTATGGGATGTGAAGAGCATATGGAGGGCTACGCAGAACTGTTAGACTCATCTTTGAACCATTAACGTCATAGCTGTATTTGCCATCGTTGCATAGGCTTAATCCGTAGGTGAAGGTTTCGCCGTTCATGCTAATCGCCGTTCCAGTTACGTCTATCCACTGCTGCCCAGGCTGCTCCTCTCCGTTACATGGGCGTTCAATATATCCGTAAGGGATCGAGTACGTCGCCACGGGCTGATCGATATTCACGGGGAATCTCAGCTTAAGCATCCTCCGCTGTTCCTGCCAGTTCACTGAAACTCGACATTCAACATATGGCAGATCTCGATAGAGGGTAAAGAATATGCGAATGAGAGAGGATCCGTATCGACTCTCAGCTCGTATGGAAGCTCTTACGGAGCCATTCTCGACGAGTTTAACGTCTGCATCGTCAAATGTTCCAATCTCATCTTCGAATCTCGCCACTCCATGGCTCCACGTGTCACTTAAATCCCTAATAACTGTAGGCACACATGCGGATCCACAAAACACTTCAACTTCATTCCTTTTGTCATACAAGCGTCTGATATAGCCAGTTTTTGAGTCTATCTCAAGCCGCAGCCAGTCATTCTCTAAGTACGTCTCAGAAGCTGAGAGGCTCCTTGTGGTCGAGGCTTTACGTTCATCGTTAACCTTCCAGTAGACACGATATCCTAGAGAGGGAACATCCGCGATGAAAACTATCCTCTGACGGCTCGTTATGGATGATGATTGAATTCTCTGAACTGGAATGATCTTTCCATCCTCGTCTACTATAGCTCCGTCAGCGTTGATGCCTTCAACCTCAACTGGAAAGCGAATACGCCATGCATGCGGATTGAAAACTATTAGGGGTATTCCTTCTCCTTCGGTATTGATGTTTGAGGCTATTGCTTGAATGGCGTAGTTGAGCTCCTCGTTTCCTCTATGGATGGCTTCTCCTTGAATGTCACGCACGTCTTCATATGCCTCTTTAATGGATGTGCCAGCTAAGATGTCATGAAACTGCGTGAAGAGAAGGTTCTTCCAAGCTCTCGTCAAGCTCCTCTGCGGATACCTCCTTCCAAAGAGAACAGTAGCGACGGCTGAGAACTTCTCGGCGGCGCAAAGCACTTTCTCGGCTCTGAGGTTATTCCTCTTAACCTCTGAATGAAGAGAATAGCAGCCTCTTGCGTGATGCTGCAGATCACCGTGGAAGACTGGTAGGAGCTTCTTTTGCCTCCGAATAGCCTCGAAGAACTTCTCTGGAGAGCTAAAGATGACCTTCGGAAAATTTTCTCGTCTTTGAAGACTAAGGATAGTCTCCACGTCTTTTCTTGTAGGTCCACCTCCATGGTCGCCTCTTCCGTAAAAGCACATTACATCTCTAACTGGCGCCTTCACGACTTTTAGAACCCTTATTATGTGATTCTCAAGACTATTTCTAGTAGCGTATGAGAAGGGAATGCGATAGCACAGGACTCTTGAACCGTCAACGCCCTCCCACCAGAAGATGAACCCCGGAATCTTCTTATTCTCCTCCGGGTTTGGACGCATGAAGACATAGTTTACTAAGCCGCATTTCCTAAGGATTTGCGGAAGCATCCCATTATGTCCAAATGAATCGATATTATATCCAGTTGTGACTGTGAATCCAAACTTCTCCTTGAAATATCTCTGTCCATAAAGAGCTTGACGAATGAAGCTCTCGCCGCTTGGAATATTACAGTCCGGCTCCACCCACCATCCTCCAATCGGAACCCATCTACCTTCCCTAACCCTCACGCGAATCTCGTTGAAGAGTCCCGGGTCTCCTTTCTCCATCCACTCATAGAAAGCTACCGAAGAACAAGTAAAGATGAATGCCGGGAACTCATCCATTAGCTTTAGCATGTTTCTGAAAGTAGCACGGATCACCTGGTAGCCTTCTTGCCAACGCCACAGCCATACAGGATCTATGTGGGCGTTCCCTATCATGTGAACGACGAAATTCTTTAACGACTCTTCTTGGGCCATCTTTCTAACCAGCGGGGTGAAGAACGGTTAATCTGTATATTTAATGCCTTAAAAGATTCTTTGCCCTCTTAAATTTTAAAATCCTGAAATGATTCATGCCTGCTCTAAGACATTGGAAATAACGTTCAATCTTAAATACTGCACATGGTTTATCTTCAGTACATGAAGGAAGTATATATCGTCCCTGAACCGAGGAGTCTAGAATTCTCCGGAAGAACCTATATCTTCGACGGATTTAGAAATTTTCCAGAGTTCCTAGCGTCAGAATTTAATGTTCCAAAGGGAGAATGGGAAATAACGAAAGTAAGCGGCGAAGGCACAGGGCTAAGGATAAAGGAGAAGGAAATCGAGATCTGGGGAGATGAATACATTAATTACGCAACCATCCTGCAACTGCTGAAACAGAGCCCGAATTGTTTACCCGAAGTAACCATTAAAGAAGAATTCAAATTCTCTTTCAGAGGCTATCACTTGGATATAGCTAGAGGAGGAGTCCCAACGGTCAAGACCTTCAAGAGAATCCTACGGTGGCTATTCCTACTCAAGTATAACTACTTCGCAATCTACTTTGAAGATCTTTTCCCATGGAAGGAACACCCGCTTATAGGGAGGCATCGTGGAAGACTCTCAAGAGACGAACTGAATGAAGTAATCGAGTATGGCAAGAAGCTAGGAATCGAGGTTCTTCCATCTCTAGAGTTATCAGGGCACATGGAGCATATTCTCTCACTTCCTGAGTATCGGAGATTCAGCGAGTGGCACAGACCAAGTGAAGGATGCCTAAACGTAAGCGATGAAGAAGCTAGAGAATTCGCTTATCAGCTACTCCGAGACGCCGTAGAGACTTGCCCTTCGGAATACGTACACATAGGCGGAGATGAAACTTGGGCTCTGGGAAGAGGGAGAAGTCTAAGCAAAACCTGGACCTTTGAAGGGCCGAAGCTTTACGAGTCTCATCACAGAAGAATGATTGAAATCGTGAAGGAGTATGGAAAGAAGCCGATTCTATGGGGAGATATGATCTCAGGCATGTATCTGAAAAGAATCACTAAAGATGCGTCTAAGTGGGCTGAGGTTATCGAAAGCCCGATATGGAGAGAATCACTCATAGCAAATTGGGATTATAGCCCGGGTTCGAAGGATTATTTCAAGGAGAAGATAAAGATCTTCATGGACCGAGGTCTTCAGCAAATAGTGTGTCCAGGACTGTCAAATTGGAGGAGATACTATCCAAACTTCAAAGTTGCCATGGAGAACTTAAAGAATTTTCTAGGAGCAGCTAGGGAAGCGGGAGTATTCGGCTTCCTAGTTACCGCGTGGGGAGACGATGGAGAAGAATGCCTATTCTCGCTTCTGGATCCCTTAATCTTAGCCTCAATGGAGTTTGCTGAGGGAAACGGAGACTGGAAGGAGAAGTGGATGGCTCTAACTGGAGAGGATGAAGCAGTCTTAAAGGCTCGGATTCTTTACGGAGAGCCGAAAGTCTCCGAAGATCTCAGGCAGGTTATTTACAGAGACTTCTTCTTCCATCGGATGAGTAATGAACAGAAGAAGTCATTGAAGGCTAGACTAGCTAAAGTTTTAGAGGAAACGAATGATGCGAAGCTGCCGGACGATTTAGACTTCATTCGAAGAATGATTAAGCTTGGCGTGAGCATTCTCGATGGCGAAGCGAAAGTTTCAGATTTCATCATGATCTCTAAGATATACGCTGATCTCTGGCTTGAGGAGAGAAAGCCGGAAGGACTTGAAAGAATAGTCGCTAGGCTCTGGGGATCCGCTGGAAGAATAGATATGGGTCTCCGCTAGCTCGGGCATTGAGAATCCAACATTGTCTCTTTATTTTTATAGGTCTTTATGCAATGGCAATGCTATTCTATTCATCTGGAACATCACTGAGACATGATGAACTACTTTAAGAATCTAGCGATCTTACTGTTTTCCTTCGCTTTTTCCCTTCGCATGATTAATGTGTGATATCTGCCATTATACATTACGCTGATCCAGACGAAAAGTGTACACTGTTGCTTATCTTTATCCCATTTATCGCATCTGTCACGTACACAATATTCATATTTGTCTAAGCCGCATATAGTCCCTAGAGAGGTTACTTCAACTATTTCTCCCTTCTCAAGAAGCTCTTTAAATGTAGGTCTTGAACCTGAAGCCGACATAACAATCTTCCAATTCTAAAAATACTTTTGAATCTATTTAAAATTTAATTTCTCAACACATACGTGAGGAGAATCGCCGCCTAAGGGGAACATAAGTGACTATGGATTTCAGCGGATTGCTTGTTTCTTTGCGGCTTCTTCCTCTCTTCTGCAGAACTCCCTGAAATGCTCCATCCATCTTTCAACGAACCTCGGACGCTCTGAGGATTCTGTAATGAACTTTACGAATCGTGTGAATTGAAGTATCGTTTTTGGATCGAGTTGATGCTCGAGGATATGCGAGTCTTTCAAAGCTATGTCCTCCGGGACAAGAATCAACTCCAGAAACTTCTTAAAGACCTCATGTCTCTTCTTAACGGCTTCGGCTATCTCCCTTCCTTGGGAAGTTAGAATCACACCTCCATACTTTTCATAGCGAACCAAGCCTTTCTTGTGAAGCTTTTTAACCATCTCGACGACGCTTGAGGGCCTCAAGTCAAGCTCCCTAGCTATGTCTTTGATACGGGCGAAACCTTTCCGCTCAACTATTTCATATATGCTTCTCAGATAGTCCTCGGCGCGTCTGGAGAGTATGCTCTCCATAATTGATTGTTCACCCTAACAATTTTAGGATTTCCTAATACAAATTCTTTATTCAACTTAACATCACGTAGAGAACTTAAATTGACGTAAAAATGCGAGGATGCTACCCTCTAACTCCTTGGAGGCTCCTTAGCAATTCTATGTCGCCTTCATAATCTCCGGCACAAGTCACTATTATACCGTCTACAGCTCCCTCAAGCATAGATGCGAAGGCTTCAGCATGCTTCATATCTGAGGTTGCGGGCCACCCGATCATCCTTATTATCTCAGTATTTCTCGGAGTCTCTACAACAAAGTATGCGTAGATGGCTTTCCCTAGGCGCTTACATTCCTCAGAGACTCTTTTTAACATGGGCAAAGATCTCTCTTCAAGTCTCATGAAAAAGAAAAAGTCCCAAGCATCTCTCACTCTAACAATCATATCCTTAACTGATCGGCGAGGCGTTAAGAGACAGCCGATCTTCAAACTTTTAATGCGTATCTTTCTGCGTAGGAAGTCCCTAGCTTCCTCGGAGCTCTTAAACACCTCTATGGGTCTGCCGTATTTTGGAGGATCACCCATTGTGAGAATAAGGCCATCGAGCCCAATAGCCTCTCCTGCTAGAGCTAATCCCCCAACCTCAACAGGGCCTTTATAGCGTAGAACGGAGACTGGAATAACGGTCTTATCCGGATATTTAGTTTTTAAGACGCATCCGACCGCTGTGCCGCTCGGCGCGGGTCTACCAGCAGCACTGTCAGTTATATTCCATCCATCGACAAGATTTTTAGTCTCCTCAGCGATCTTCAAGAAGTTACGTGATGGAACAAACTCATGCAGAATCTTCACAGCGTACACCGGAGACTAGTATGGAACTGGCCGGTATTAAAAATCTTCGTGCAGGATCCATTCATTTACGTCGCCAAGAATTATAGAGAAAAATATATGCACTGTTGCTTCTTTACACGTTTTAAGAAGGCGATATGAAATGAGACTTGTGGATTCTCATGCCCATCTCGAAGACTTGGAGAATCTTAAGGAGGCGATACATAGGGCTGAGGCTGAAGGAGTAGTTGCAATAGTCACGATGGGTTCTGATGGGAAATCGAGTCTATGGTCCTTAGAGGAGAGTAAAAAGTACGAGACCGAGAATCTTAGGATATATCCGGCGATAGGAATTCATCCTTGGAGCTTAAATGCGGGAAACCTCGCTGAAGATTTAAGATTTATCGAAGAAAATGCGTATAGAGCAACCGTGATAGGGGAAATAGGACTGGACTACTGGTACAGAGACGTAAGAAAAGACCCGGAAAAGAAAGAGAAACAAAGGGAGCTCTTCCGAAGGCTCCTCGAGATAGCTAAGAGAAACAACAAGCCTGTCTCTATTCACAGCAGAGGTGCGTGGATGGACTGCGTAGAGATAACGGCGGAAATGGGCGTTAAAAGAGCGATCTTCCACTGGTTCAGCGGTCCAAAAGAGACCTTAAAGAGCCTCTTGGATTATGGATACTATGTTTCAGCCACGCCGGCTGCGGAGTATAGCAAGGAGCATAGAGAAGTTATTAGAAACACGCCGTTAGAGAATCTTCTATTAGAGACCGATTCTCCAGTTTCTTATCGCGGTAAGCCTGCCGAGCCAGCGGATGTTATTAAGAGCTTATTTGCAGTAGCCAATCTTAAGAATGTAGATGAAGAGAAAGTTGCGGAGGAAACATCCGAGAACGCGAGAGAGATATTCAAGATCAACTTCTAGAAAAGCTCGTCTTACGCTGTTAGGTTACCACCTTGACAACGTTACCGTATTGTTGAACTCCAAGAGACTCGGCGATTAAGATACATTTAGCTTTAAGCAGATATACTATAGGCTTTGATAACGAATCTTCAATCTCCGTTATGCTCTCATAGTTTCCTTGCCCTTTAGCAATTATCAAATCGGCTTCCCGTAGATGCTGCAGAAATTCTTTTGATGATTCCTCAAGGTTAACTCCTATGTGATCATTACCAGTGGTTATTACTTCGGCAACCTCATCCAGTCTCACTTGCTCAGCGTCCTCCAGTGTGGCGTCGTTTAGAACAGGCCCAGACTTAACAGCCGCAAAGATTCTAGACGAATACTTACTCCTGATCATCTGAATAAGGAACTTATCAAAGACTATCTCTCCCGCATTGTCGAGTAAGTATAGAATTCTATGCGAGTTCCGAAGCAGATTCATAAATTTAGAAGTGTCATCTACAGCCAGATTACTGTTTAGACAGGATCTAAGGTCATCTTCAAGTCTACTCATTGAGACTTCGTGGCCCTCAACCTCGAAGTCTATGGCGTTTCCACAGATTGTTCCGAGAACAACGAGTCTAAAGGCATCCATAAATCCCATCTCTTGGCATTTATGCTCCAGAATGCGAATTACTCTTAGAGCTACCTCATTAGATCTACGCTTCAAATCTTTGAATGGATCGGGGTTCCCCGTGATTCTGCGGGTTAATCTCTGAACATAAGTGTGAAGCTTAGGAGGAGGCTCCTTCGACAGATCTTCCTTCTTAGAGAGCCACCTTAAAGTCTCATAAACTATTCTTTTTCGAAGAACCTCGTTCTCCGTAGCCTTAACGGCAATATCATAGGCTGCTCGAACGGTGCATGGAATGCAGAGTAGCTGACTCTTCATATCTTCGTCTCCCTTTGAACTCTGAAATCTGAAAGATATTGTCTTCTAATCATTTTTTAATTAATGTAATGACAGAATTTGAATGTGATCATCATGGTTAAAAGTTCTGGTCGTGATTGATTGTCGATTAAGAGCCGTGTAGTAGTAGATGAGCGTGAAAAACCCTCTGGGATCCCCAGACTACTGAAAGAGCTATGCTTATCTGTGGATTTTAGGATGCTTGAAACAGGAGATTACATACTTCCAGGATATGCTATCGAAAGGAAAGAGGTACACGACCTTGTAAGGTCAGTATTCTCTAGACGAGTCTTCAGCCAAGCTCAGAGACTAAGCGATCTATATGAGAACCCCACATTGATAGTTGAGGGAGACATTTATGAGGCTTTAGAGGAGATTTCTCCCTCAGCATTCTGGGGAGCCCTAGCCACCTTAGCCTTCGATTATGGATTAAGCATCTTCTTTACGCCAAACCGCGAACAGACAGCGAGGCTCATATATACCTTGAGTAGAAGAAAACCCGCGAAGTATAAGGGCCCGCTGATTAGGGCTAGACCGAAATCCGGCGGTGTGGAGGATTTGAAGATTCAGATAGTATCATCTCTACCGGGGATCGGGCCTAAGCTTGCGGTCAGGCTTTTAAATAGGTTCCTAACGGTCCGCAGAGTCTTCACGGCTACGGTTGCCGAGCTCTCGACGGTGGGAGGAATCAGCAGAAAGACAGCGTACAAGATAAAAAGGATCTTGGACTCGCCTTATAATCCATCAGTGAAGACCAGCCAGCAGCTCAAGCTCGGAGACGAAGCAAAAGGTTTAAAAGTCTAGAGATATGAGTTTCTCAAAAGCCTCGAAAACGAGGTTTTTCAAGCAGCTGAAGGCTGCTTGAAAAATCAGGTTAATTCATCAATTAGGGAAAGATGAACAGAGATGCGAGCTAAATGGAAGAAGAAGAGGGTACGCCGCCAAAAGAAGAAGAGGCAGAAGAGACGCGCAAGATATAAATGAGAAGCGTCAAAATCAGCAAAGTTAATAGGTTAACTTAGGTTTGAATACTTAAAGATCATGAAAGTGAGGTTCGATGCCGAGGTTCAGACACACTGAAAAAATATTGAAGCTGCTTAGAAACAAGGAGAATATTCGAGACATAGGAATAATTGCACATATAGATCATGGAAAGAC
>JAGGZB010000012.1 GCA_021162225.1 Candidatus Bathyarchaeota archaeon
AGTGCACATCGTAATCTAGTATTAGTACTCGCTTTATCTTTCGTCTCCTACGAAGATCATTAATTAGGATGGCGATATCGTTGAAGAGACAGAAGCCTCCTCCATAGTCTATTCCAGCATGATGAAACCCCCCTCCCAATGCTACTCCCCTATTAGCTTCTCCATCGATGATTCTCCTACCAGCTTCGAGAACACCCCCTATGATGAACAAGGCACCTTCGAGGATTCTTTTTGAAACAGGTGTATCTACATCGTATCTTCTGCCAGCCTCAGCCAGCTCAAAGATGTAGTCCACATAGCTCTTTGAATGCGCCTTCAAGAGATCCTCCATTGTAGCAGGCTTCGGCTTTATAAAGGAGACCTCTGGCATACGGGATAATCCTTTCTCGTCAAAGAATTTTTTCGCCTTAACGAATCTGTCTCCTCTAAAGGGATGATTAACGCCTAGATCGTATTGCTTGAACTTCTCGTGATACGTTATTAAAATGTTGAAGATTCTCTTCCTCCATGCATTAGATTTCTATCCCATTTAGAGCTGAAATCAGCCGATATAACGGTTTTGTTCCATCAAGTTCCCTTTAGAGGCATCTTCATAGTTTCATCGAGTAATGTATAGATCTGCAGAGCTCCTTGAATCCTACCTTTTCATAAAGTCTCCTAGCGGGAGCATCGTTCTCCAACGTCCCGACGTAAGCGTATTCCATGCCCTCCTCCCTAAATGTTTCAAGAACCTTCCTTAACAACTTCGTAGCTATGCCTCTGCGCTGATATTGCGGAGCAACGGCGTTATTGCCGACTTCTCCCATCTTCCTTTCTCGATCCAGATAGTAGGTCATGTATCCAACAATTTTACCATCGAGCTCAGCTATATATATGCGGTTGAGAAATGAGTCGCAGAACTTCTTGAGTTCTCTCTTTTTCCATTCGTACCAAGGCTTCCCACCGAACTTGACTCCATATCTTTTCTCGAGCAAGTGATAGATTGTATAGTTCTTGAAGGCTTCCGCAGTTATTTCGAGGATGCTCTCTACATCTTCAGGCTTTGCTTTTCGAATTATAACTTTGGACTCAATCAACTACCAACACCATACCTGAAAGACTTGTGTTACAAATCAACTTTCTCTGAGAAGAATAAAAGGTTTATTAGCAATTATCTGGGAAAGCTAAACTGATGAATACTCGTCGCATCAATTGTCTAAGACTTTTTCCTTCATCCTTAAATGGTTTAAAATCTTCACATGATGGATCGTCTAAGTAGCGGGATACTCCCTTTAATCTGCACCTTACCAGCGTGGGTGATGGATCTTCGGCGTAGATGCATTCTCCACATGTTGGCATAAGAATAAAAAGCGGATATGATGCATGTAACTTTTTCTTTTATGAGAAGATCCAGAAGCCTTTTAACCCAAATTTTTATGAATATTTCTCCGTACCAAATGGAGGATGAGAATGATCAAGATAGATGATGTGGTTATCCTAGTTTTGATAATCGCCATAATTGCTCTATCCTTAGGATTAACTTATGAAACACAATACGATAACATCATCGGAATAATCGCTTCAGCACTGGCCGTAGGGCTCATTCTGGGGAGAAAGAGGAGATAACGCTAAATCAAAATACTATGCTTAGGGCCAATTAAACAAATAAAATTGGGAATCCGTCGTTTTTAGTGATATAGAAGTTTATCCTCGTATCTCTTCAGATGCTCCGTTGCTTCTTGAACGTCCATGAAGAGGGAATCAACACGATTCACGTCTTCAAGCGTTACGGATTCATGTTTTTGAACCTTAGCATTCTGAGCTGCAAGGCTGAGGAGCTGCACAGCATATCTCAGTGAGGTCTTCGATCCGATCTCCGTGAGCTTCTCCAAGGCATCTTCGTCGATCGTAACCTTCTCCTCTCTAGCTCTGATTCTCAGAATCTCCCTTATGCTATCTGCGTCGTACTCGTGTGTGGCTATGATGACGGCTCTATCTATGAGGTCTAGTGGGAATCCCATCGGAGCTTTCACGTCTGTTCCACGAATAGTGGTGATTCCCCTATTTGTGGCAAGGATTATTATTGGTACTAGCTCGCTCTCTAACGCTCTGCCAAGAAAGCTGAAAGCTTCAAGATCTAGAAGGTGACTGTCATCGATGAAGAGGACGCCGGGATGAATGAAAGCTTTTCCTTCGTCTACGAGCTTCTTGACAGAGTCATCCACCGCCGCTCTTACCTCTGGATCAATCTCTTTCGTCTCTGGCCCCCCAAGCAGGAAGGAGAATAGACTTCCACCCATGCGGCGCTGAGCGTGAATCTCATCCATATCATGCAATGTTAGCGTGTAAACGAACTCTTTCTCCTTTAGCACGTCACCATCTGGACGCGGCACCTTTTGACGCGTGTCTACATCGTAGGTTTTGCCCTTAGCGCTTTCGATGCTTAATCCGAGATTAACGACTCTCCCGGTCTCTGCGTCGATCTGTATCACGCTTCCCTCAGTAACTCCGAGCTGTATTATCTGCTGGGCGATTGAGGCTCCAGCCTCAATAGTCTTCTCCTGCTTCTTCGTCCTCAAAGTTAAACGTACGCTTTCCGGTACTTTCTGATAAGGGTTGTAGGGGTGCGGAGCGGTGCGAATATCGATGCCTGTCACCTCGCCCTCATAGACCTTTCTCATCTCATGTATCTCTACGCCGATGCATTTTCTTATGGCCTCGATTAGAACCTCAGTCTTCTTCTTTTCAGTGCTGTAGATCTCGCTTCCGCTCATTTGAATGAAGGGAACATTTTGGCCTAGCTCACGTGAAATAGCGACTGCTATGGCTGTTTTTCCGGTTCCCGGAGGCCCAGCTAATATGACGACCCTTCCGCTCATCTTTCCCTCCTTTATCATCTGCACTACAAGTCCCGCTGCTTCACGAGCCTTTTCCTGACCAACCATCCCATCCTTAACCTTGACAGCCTTCATATTCTCGTCTAAGCCTAGCCCCTTAATGTGAGTGTGTGCTCCTATTCTTTCGAACCGCGTGATACGTGTTGGAACTTCCCGAATGCCCGCCATGACGCTCCCTCCATTGCTTATTAATAAAATTCAAAGAAGCGAGAAAATTAAGAATTACTGAAGTAGGAGGCCTTTTTATCTGTCACTAGGCAATCCATATAGAAGAGTTATTCTTCCTTTTTTAGGGACTCGATTATTTTTATGATATCCTCCGTCTTTCGTCCCAATTTTAACCTGATATACGTTAAGGTATCCCGCTCAGAGGATGCACGCTCTTCCCCTCTCTTTTCTACGATCGCCTCCTTCATTGAAGCCTCACGCTTTTCGACCTCAAGCCTCTCAACAGCCTCCCTAAGGCTTTGGGAGACCTCCTCCAGCTTTTCAACTATCGTGTTAAGGTTCTTTTCATGTTCCATTAATGTGCTTATTAAGAGGTCTAAATAACTCGCTCTTCCCCTCTCCTCCGAGCTCATCTGCATCCTTCTTCCTTTTCAGGCTTGAATAATCTTTATCGAGCCTCCCCTATTTAAACTATTTATGAACTCTTGAGCTTGACGTTGAATTATGCTCTACGTTGCATAAGTAACGTACTTATCAGCAGTTTTCACTCTTTATAGATATGAAGAAACTATATCATTATTCTGTTATGATCAACTATACCATACCTAGGTGAAAAGTCGTGACTAAACAGCTGGAGATGATACTGCCTAGAAGGTTCTATGAGAGAGATCCGGAGGTCGTTGCCAAGAATCTTTTAGGCAAGATTTTGATAAGAAAGATTAGAGACAAGAGACTAAGCGGGATGATTGTTGAGACAGAAGCATATTATGGTCCCGGAGATCCGGCTTCCCGCGCCTCGAATGGCATGAAGAGCTTTAATAGGCTTATGTGGCTTAAGCCCGGTATAGCCTTCATCTACAACGTCCATAAGTACTGGATGTTTAATATTGTCGCTCATGAACCTGGAGAAGTAGGGGCAGTTCTAGTGAGGGCGGTGGAGCCGCTTGAGGGAATCGATATTATGAAGAAAAACCGAGGTATTGAGGATAAAAGGATAACCGATCTGACAAATGGTCCCGGAAAGCTCACAGTCGCGTTTGGGATCAATAAGAGACTAAACGGCGTTGACGTCACATCTCGGAGAAGCCCGATTCACGTCCTAGACGGTCACGTTCAAGTTAAGATTTCAAGCTCAAAGAGGATAGGCGTGAGAGCTGATTTAGAAAAGAATTTACGCTTCTACATTCAGGGAAATAAATTCGTTTCAAAACCCGGTTGAAATTAAACCTTCCAGTTTAGATCCACGTTCCTTATGCCAGCATATACTTGGACAATGCTAGCGATTATTATGAGAAGCCAAAGTGGCGAGTAGACTATGTAGAAGATGATGAATTCGGCTGGATTGAATACAAAGCCAATCTTCCTCGCAACTATGTAGAAGAATGCCGAGTAGGCTACTAAGCTTCCAATCATGAAGAACAAGTTCTTCATGAAGGCGATCGATGTGGACGTGAATGCCGTGGGCGGAAGGAGCAGACTTGTTTGGGTCGATAGAACGAGCATGAAGATGTATAATCCTTTGATATATAGGTCGTCAGGAACAAAGACAGTAAATAGGAAGAATGGGAGGGAGGGAAATATCA
>JAGGZB010000112.1 GCA_021162225.1 Candidatus Bathyarchaeota archaeon
AGGTGGTTGATCCTATGAGTTTACCTGCAGAATTGAGGAAGGTTCAGATTACGGGGGGCTCTACCTACGTTATCTCACTACCTAAGAAGTGGGCGGAGGCAGCTGGTTTAAAGCCTAAAGATCAGGTGGCATTGATACCTCAACCCGACACATCACTGCTCATCGTTCCTAAAGGAGACTTAAAGCCTAAAGAGACTTCAGAGGTGACTATGGAAGCGTCCGCACATGCCGGACCGGAGGCTGTAATCAGAGATTTCATCGCCCATTACCTCGTGGGCTACGACATAATAAGGATCAAGCTTAGAAACGCAAGGTATCGAGATCTCATTAAGAACTCCATAAGGCAGAAGTTGATAGGTGTCGAGATAATGGAGGAATCGGCTGACGAGATTGTTGCTCAATGCTTACTCGGTCATGTGGAGCTCCCTCTGAGGAGAGCCCTAGATCGTATGCATGTACTGATGTTATTCATGCTGAGAGATGCTATAGAAGCCCTCAAAAATAACGACAAAGACTTGGCCATGGAGGTTGTACAAAGAGACGATGAGGTTGATAGACTATACTTCTTTATAGTTCGACAGTTGAAAGCGGCGGTCTATAATAGAACACTCATCGAAGAGATAGGTCTCTCAAATCCGAGAGATTGCCTCGGTTATCGCCTGATAGTGAAGAGTGTAGAGAGGAGTGCCGACCATGCTGCAAGAATAGCTCATGTAATCCCGACGCTGGCAGCACCGATAAATGACGAAGCCATAGAAAGAATCGTTGTCATGAATTCGTTAGCCCAGAAGATCCACGAAGACTCGAGGAAGGCATTATATAAATATGACTCGAAACTGATCAACGAATCTATGGCAAAGGTAAATAGGGTAATAGATCTCGAAGAAGAGGTTATTGAACAATTGTTAAGGCTTAAGACTGAGCCTAGAACTATGATGGGCGTCAGGCTGATCCTTGAGAGCATAAGAAGGATCGCTGAATACGGAACAGATATAGCAGAGGTAGCCATAAACTTGGCAGTTAAACAGCCTTTATGAAACAATTGAGCTTAAGGACTTATTGAAGACGCATCTCTCGATCATCTTTTGACTTCTCAGCGTATCTAATACTTGCTTTTCAGCATCGGTAAGGGTATATCTTTCCAAACCTCTCCTCTCAAGATTTACAGATGCTATTTCCTCCCTTTCCCCAACCTTTTCAAGGCTCTGCGGATGTTCCAAGGCAAATGCCCAGTCTTCTCCGCAACTTTCGAGACCTACACAATTGAAGATGCTGAAACTCTCTAACAATGATCCTTCGATTAACACTTAAGATATGATAGATTAACTCTTGCGGGAACTCTTCATTATCCACCTCGTTAACTTGAGGTTAAACGTGGGCGGTATAGTTGAGTGGGAACTCGGATCTTATTGAAACAATACCATGAGAGAGTGATGAAGCATGGAAAGGCTTACATGTATGGCAATCAATGCTACTTAGCCATAGTAGTTATGCAATAACGGCATAAAGACGAGAACTTAAACGTGCAGAATAAAAATATTCCAGCAACTCAAGAAAATCTTCACAACAATGCATGATGATTGTTACGATTTTCACAAAAGTTATATCTTTTCTCGTAGGAAATACTCTTATGGATAGTATTGACCTTGAGATTTTGAGGATCTTAAAGGATAACGCCAGAATGAAGTACGTTAATATTGCCAAGAAAGTTGGATTAACCGAGGGGTCAATTAGAAGAAGAATAAAGAAACTTCAGGAGGATGGAGTGATAAAGCGATTCACGATCGAAACCACCGCGGAGTTCGAGGGGGTGGTTCTTGTCGAGACTGAGCCCACAATGACTAGCGGCGTAGCTAAAAATATGAAGAAAATCGCCACGCGAGTTTTTGAAGTTTCCGGAGATTATGACATCGCAGCTTTTATTCAAGCGTATACGATTGAAGACTTAAATAGGAAGATCGATGCCATAAGAAATCTTCCGGGAGTATTAAACACAAACACTCTGATTAAGCTTAAAGATTAGCGTCTTCCTTCACGGATAGCTTTCAGAGCTTTGTACATGTCCTCATATGATCTTGCCATATCCTCGCTCTTGGCTAGTGTCGAACGAACATCTTTTAAGAAGCTTCTAAACTTTTCCTCATTTCCTTCACGTATATAATCCAGTAGCCTATGAGCTTCTGAAAGAAACCTTTCTATAGACTGAACCGCATATGGATTATTCATCTGAATAGATACGCAGAGAGCGGGATCCTCACTCATAATGCTTTCGCTCAGCGTGAGCTGCATCTTGAACGTAGTTCCACCGAGTCTCTTAAGCTCTTTAATGTCTTCCTGAGCGAGGATAGAGGCTAAGGCTATATTCGCATAGTAGATTAAGGAGAGCGTTAAGGACATCACATAGTCATGCCTTTCGAGATCCACAGGCAGTATCTCCATTTCTGGAAATAATTCCCTTGCAAGGGTAATCTCCGAATCGGCATCACTAACAGGCACCAGAATCATCCTCTCCCTCGCAGAGATCTCGGCTCCGGGGCCGAAGAGGGGATGAAGGGAGAGAATAAGCTTCCCGGATGAAGCGGCTTTTTTTAAAGCTAGCATAACCGGAGACTTGACTGAGGATATCTCCGCGATAGGTGCAGATGGGTCTGCATAATCGAGTATTTCCTTTACGACCGTGGGCACCGCCTCGATAGGGGTGCAGATCAACACGAGATCGGATGAGCTTGCTACCTCTGAGTTGCTACGGGAAAAACTTATCCCCATCATCTCCGCGAACCTTTTGGCAGCTTTTTCGTTTATGTCAGAGATTGAAACTTCATGCCCTTGCTGGATAAAGTATCTTGTGAACCACCTTCCCATCTTGCCAGCTCCTATAATTGCTACTCTCATTTAATTCGCCTCCATCTGAGTGCATGCGTGTTCCATAACTTCTTTCTGTACACGTTTAGATTCTTTTATTAAGAGTTCTAGGAGGGCATTGCAGAAATCTTCATGTAAGCTTTTTTCTCTGCAGAAGATAATGACCCTTCTCCTGAGATTTTCTTCAATCCTTGAGTCTTCTATTGGAAGACTTGCTCTCAATTTAACCATCGCTATTCTCTTCGCTACATCCAGTCTTTTCTTGCAGAGATGCAGTATCTCAAAAGTTATGGAAGATATCTCTCTCCTGAGACTTTCAAGCTCAGAACGATGAACCAAAACTTTTCCTCCGAGAAAAGCAATATACACAACGGCTATTTTATTCTCGCAAATATAAGAGTATCTCTCAACACTTCTTTATGATTTCAAGAACATCGCTTATATTACTGATCTTTAGAATCTTTGGATCCTCATCACGTGAATCGTCATGCCTAAACCATACAAATCTTAACCCGGCTCTCCTCGCACATTCAGCATCACTCCAATGATCACCTACGAATATAGCTTCCTCGACCGATGCGTTGAGAAGCTTGAGTAGCTCAATTGCATGAGATGGATCAGGTTTGGGATATGCAACATCATCTCTAGCGAGTATGGCATCGAAATATCTTAAAAGATCAAATCGCTTCAGAATTTTTTCAGCATATTCTCGGCAGCTCCTCGTCATGAGTCCTATCTTCAATCCGCTACTTTTTAACGCCTTGATTGTTTCAGGCACACCTGAAATTAGCGTTGCATCGTCAGCTGATTCAAGCTCAACTTCATTCATTAACCTCGTTACTTCACCAATAACCCTCTCAATATACTTCTCTGAAAATCCTTTGGACTTTAAATCTTCAACAGCCTTACGCATTATTTCGAAGTTCATCATATCCTCGCTTATCGCGTTTGGTGTTACTCCAGCTTCTCTGAGATACTTGACGATGCGTATCTTCATCTTTCTAAACGGAATCTTAGATTTTATCAGTGTGCCATCAAGGTCGAAAATTACTGCTTTTAGACTCATCTTGGAACCCCCGTTCAATGGCGACCATTCATAAGCTTAATCGTTTGACAGATCTCAGACAGAATCATATTCCATAATACTTGTTGATCTCTTCCTCGTATTCTGCAATCTTTCCAGACTCTACGTCGTCAACTTTAACTGATCTACCTAGCCGGGAAGACTCAATAAGCGCAAAGGATGCTGCTAAGTCTCGTAGTCCCTCTCTGCCGCTCGTCTCCATCTCCCGCCCCTCCTTAATCGCCCTCAGAAACTCCAGAGTTTCGAGGGCCATGGGATCCTTTATGCCGTAGGGAAAGAACCTCTCTTTCGTCTCGTCCGCAGCCTCTTTCTCAAAGAGTCCTTCTATATCGATCTTCTCTCCACTGTTGAGTATGAGCTTATCGCCCTTTATACATCCCTTTGTTCCATAGATTGTTCGTGGAAGAGAGGCCTCCTCCCCATGTCCTGCCCAAGAAAAGAACCATTGTCCTATGACGCCCGTTCTGAACTTGAAGAGGCCAAAGAAAGTATCATCGACATCGGGCTTCACGGATTCTATGATCCGCCCTTCTTCGTCCCTACGGAACCTCTCCTTCTCAATAATCTCAACTATACTTGAAACTTCATCGATCTCGCCGCAAAGATATCGTAGAATGTGAAAGAGGTGGACTCCCATATCTATAGTTGCTCCTCCTCCAGCAAGCATCTTCTTATGTCTCCAAGCCGTATCCGCAACGATCTTGTCGGGGGACCAATACCCGCCCATGCTACCTCCTAAAACAGCTTGAACCTTCCCTATGTACCCCTGATCGATCACCCACTTCGTCATTCGAATATCTGAAAAGTACCTTGTATTCTCGGCTACGCCGAGCACTACTCCATGAGCCTCGGCTTCTTGAACCATCTTACGAGCTGCCTTCACAGTTAACGCTAGAGGCTTCTCAACTAAGACATGCTTGCCATCTTTAATACAGGCTATGGCGATCTCATGATGAGAAAAGACTGAGGTATAAATCTCAACGGCATCTATATCCGACTTCTTAAGCATCTCCCTATAATCTGCATAAACCTCCACGTCGACATCTTTCTGGAAATCATATACGTAGATATGTGGCTTGGCCAGTGGATCTCCTGGAGGACCGACTGGCTTCCTCGGGGGCACACCATCTTCTTGGCTTCTAAATCTCTTTGCATCCTCAATCCTCCTCGCACATAGAGCCTTAATTCTTACGTCAATATTTCTCTCGATGAGCTCCTTGTAGCCGTGGAGGTGTGCTGGCATTATTCGTCCGCATCCGATCAAACCCACCTTTAACATCTTCTTTTCTCCTCCTCTAATATTCTGGAAAAGGAGGCTTTAAACCATTTTTGCTATCGTTCCATTCAAAACAATAACAACTGTTTAAAAGGAAATTATTCGGAAATATTCCTTCAATTCTTGGGCATATCTAAGACTCTCGCTTGGAGAATCATAATGTTTGCTCTGGAAAGCCCTTTCTAAGACTCTTCATCAGCTCTTCTTGGGAAGAAAAGCCTATAAGTGCTTCCACGGCTGCTTCCGCAAATGTCTGAACCGGAATGACTTGAATATTCTTCTCAGACAACATTTTCTCCGTATCAAACTCTCTGAGCCTTTCATAATTATATCTCGGTATAATCAGCTTTCTAGCATATCTATCAGATAATGCAGCTTCTATCTTACCCATTCCCCTATAGTCAAGTCCTCCAACAGGCCACACCTCACCTCTCGCGGTTATAGCACCCGTCATCACAACGGTCGGATCGACCTCAACATTTAGAAAAGCTGAAAGCATGGCAACAGCTATTGCTAAACCTGCTGAAGGGCCTGAAACCGGAGGTCTCGTAATTCCAGGTGCGAGCATCTGCTTCTCCATGCCCTTAGCAGGAGTCACTATTTCAACATAGACATCATAATCCTTAAACTTCCAGTTCGCCATAGAGTTTATGTGTATAAAAGCATCCTGCGCGCTTGCGAAGATGCTTTCCCCAGCCTCGCTACCTATAACTTGGATCTTGCCAGTCCCCTTTGGATTTACTATCACTTCGATGACCCCGACTAATCCTCCGAGTTCTCCACGCTCGCCAAGCGCGATTAGTCCATAGCTCTTTCCAACCTCCGGCTTCTGTATCCTGACGGTCTGCTGAACCATCCTCTGCGCTTCCTCAACTGTTTCGTCGAATGTTCTCTCTAAAGCCTTTTCGAAATGGTACAGCTTAAGAGGATAATTGGATGGATCCACCTTTTTCATCTTTTCCACTAAGTTTGGATCATCTCTATTGACTCCGAGATTCTCGAAGAGTCTCTCTAGATCTTCCTTGAATAACTTCTCTATCTCTCGAGTCTTCTCTTCTCCATATTTCATAGCCTCTAAAAGTTTACGGCAAGCCTCGAGCTCCTTTGTTCTGAGTCTATTCGCATCGTCAATAGCATCCGCCATCTTCCTAGGACTTAGAATCTTCTTTTCGAATACTCTAAGCACATCTTCAGGGGTTATGCTCTTATCCAAAGCATCCTTGTATCTCCGAAGATGAACCATCAGAATCTCCAGTTTCTCAGTCTTATCTTTAGGATAAGTAAATTTGAAATGGCGCGTGAAGCGCTCAAGAAGGGCCTCATCTAATATCTCAAATCTATTCGTTGCCCCTATAACAACAACATTTGTTAAAGGCGTGAAACCATCCATTTCAGTTAGCAATTGAGAGACTACTCTATCAACGACGGGGTCATGTGTCCCTCTCTTAGGAGCTATGGAATCTATCTCATCAAAGAAGATAATGGCCGGAGCATTTCTCCGAGCATCTGCAAATATATCCCTTATCGTCTTCTCGGGATCTCCATATCTGCCTTGGAGTATTGAGGGGCCGTCAATATTATAGAACCAGACATCATTCTCTCCGGCGATGGCCTTAGCCAGCAATGTCTTTCCGGTTCCCGGCGGACCATAAAATATGAATCCTTTAGGCGGCAGATATCCCGCCTTAACCGCCAAGTCCGCGTCGAGGGCCAGCGATATCTCCTTGATTATTTCCTCCTTTATTCCATGGAGGCCCCCGACATCACTGTATCTTTCTCTTGGAGCTATCCTGTTTATTGCTCTCCGAGCAGCCTCTGTCTTTTCTTGAGAAACATATGCCTTAAGCCTGCGAGCAGCTGCTCTGAAATCGTCAAGCGTAACGGTCTTTCCGAGACCAATGTCAACGGCTTTTCTTCTAAGTTTATGAATTAAACTTTTCTGCAGTGGCTTATACTTCTCATTCATGATTATATTAAAGGCATTCACTATATCTGCTGGTGTTAGGCGGGTATTCCCCACGGCGCGAAGAGAGTCCTCGAGGGTCTCTATGATCTTTACCGGTTTAAGACTTATCCCGTATTTCTTGCATTGTCTCTTGGCTATTTCTAAGAGCATATTTCTATTTGTACTTGCATCCAAGTCTATTGTGCCGACTATTCCTCGCCTCCGCAAAGTCTCGGTGATTGTTTCATACTCGTTTGTCGCTATTAAGAGAATGCATCGGTAATTCTTCTTTTGCAACTCGTCGATTTTTTCCAAGAAGACCGTCTGGACTCTTTTCTCCTCCATTCCAACCTCAGATGTTGAAGAGAATCTACTTCCGAAAGCTTGGAATTCATCGATCAGAATTATGCTGGGTCTCTGAAAGGCTTCTTGAAAGAAGAAACCGAGTTGCTGGGCGCTCTTGCCATACCACATAGTATAGACATCTTCTGGTTTTAGGGAAGCATAGTTCACGATCATACCATACTTTAATCCTTCCTCGAAGATCTCTCTTTGACAGATTTCAGCGAAGAAAGTCTTACCGCTTCCGGAACTCCCTTTCAGAATGAAGATTTTCGGCGGGGGGACAGGACAAGCCTTTCGAATCTCCGGATCCCGAAATATGTGATAATGAGCACTTATTAAGACCTTATTTAATTCCTCTTCTCTGCCAACAAGATCCCTTCTACTTACGTTTGGGAAATCCACTCTCTTCCGAATCTTCCTAGCTCTCTTTTCAGCTTCCTTCTTCCTCTTCTCCGGAGGTTTCTGGAGAAACCTCCATAATCTATACTGCCAAGAAGTAAGGTAGAGTAAGGGCGCAAAGATCTTTCTGAGATTCTCCCGTTTATACCACCATTGATCTGAAAATTCATCCTCGTCCATTTTTAACCTCCCTCCAAGGCGGTAGATGCGGCGAAAAGGTATATCTGATAAGCAAGATATACGCTTATCAGCATCATAACTCCCACCATTATCCATCTGGCATTAGAGACCGACTCCTTTTTGCTCTTAAAGTATGTATCGATGAAAGCGAAGCTATTTACGTAGATTATTAAAATCCAGATCGTCAAGAGAAGAGCCATATTTACTGGGGTTGGAAGGATAATGGAAGGAATAAGGGAATGACTAGTCTGACTGTGACTCTTCAGAGTGATAATTATCGTCCAGTTTCCTGGGTGACGAAAGAAACGTGCACGTTCAATGAATGTTCCTTGGGCAAGTAAATTTTTTCCCCAGTACTCTTCATAAAACCTAACATTTCTGGTATAAACACCTAATGTGTAATTCCAAGGCTTACTATTGCTAAGTCTGATAGTTAATTTGTAGGTTCCATGAGTGTTTAGTTGAACACCGACAACAGAGACTACGCCCAAGTAGGTGCTTATATAATTTGTTGAGACAGACAAATCAAATGAACCGCCGCGATTTAGAGGTTGACATTTCGCGGAGAGATTCTCTGTTCTTGGAGCTATAAAAACTACGAACACGTCGCCTCTAAGAATATCTAGATTATTTACTGGACGATCCACATTCACATATCCGTTTTCTCCTAAATACGCCTCGACTAAAGAAGCTTGAAACATGAAAATCACTAATATTGTCATGTAGAGAAGTCTTTGAATAGAGAAGTCTCTGGGCATCTTTATTCATCAACGATGTTTTCATCATTATAATGCACAGAACTTTTCAATAAAGATTTCTAAAGAATCCTTTTTAGATGCTACATTTCTCTTAAGGCTGGGCGGAGCAGTATCGGATTTACCGCAAATACTTGAACAGAATCTCAACTCCAAATACCTAGAAAAAATTCTAATATGAAGAATAAAAGAGAACCCAATAATGGTGAGAAATGATGAGGATATTAATTATGACAGATCTTGAAGGCGTATGCGGAGTTTATAGATTTGAACAGACAAGAGAATATGGAACTCCAGCTAACTTGGAAGCGAGACGGTTACTTATGGGCGAAATTAACGCTGCTGTTCGAGGAGCTTTTGATGGAGGAGCTACACGCGTGGTCGTCTGGGATGGGCATGACGGTTCAAAGAGTTTCCTCCTCGAGGAACTTGATGAGCGAGCTGAAGTAGTGATGGGGGTCTTCAGCTCATGGGATCTAGTTTTAGGTCAAGGATTCGACGGAGCTTTTCTTTTGGGCTATCACTCAAGAAGCCATACACCACGCGGGGTACTCTGTCACACTCAGAATAGCTTAACATGGGATAATTACTGGATAAATGACAGATTAGCTGGCGAGATATATCAGGAGGCGATATTGCTTGGCGCCTACGACATTCCAGTGCTTATGGTTACGGGCGACGATAAAGCAGTTAAGGAAGCAAGAGAGTTTTTAGGAGATGACATAGTCACCGTTCAGGTTAAGATAGGTTTGGCTAGAGAGGCGGCGATAATGTATTCTCCTAAGAAGGCGCGCGCCATGATATATGAGGGCGCTAAGGAGGCTCTGAAGAAAGTAGGTAAAATAAAGCCTTGCAAGCCTAAGTTCCCCTTGAAGGTCAGATGGCAATTTAAGGATAGCGGAATCGTTGATAGATACCAAGGAGGCGCGAAGCGAATAGATGCTACGACGCTTGAAAAGGTAGTAGAAAAACCGGAGGATATCTTTTATCCATAAGCCTTCTTTTCTCTTTTTTATGAGATATATATATTTCAATTAAGCCCATCAGATCAAACGTAACAATCGAAGCATAATCGCAACGTTTTACCTTGGTACATTGGGCTTTAGCTTATACCTACGCATCCTTTTTAAGAGCCGTATGATTCTGGTCAATAAGCCCAGCGTTCCCGCAGAAAAGACTATTACGCCCCATGCCTCAAACGCGAATATAACTGATTCTAGACCAATTTTTGGAGTAGTGCCTCCCAAGGCATAGGCATGGGTATAATAACGCCAAACAAAAAATACAGTCATAACTGAGAAGAAGATAAGCATCAAACAGTTTTTAATGAAAATCCTCCGCTGGATCATCTTAAGACTACTTATGATTTAAAGATTTAAAGGCTTTCTATCCTAGAGACTTAATTGCGGTGAAATATAGACGCGCTTAAAAGTGTTCGATACTTCTATTTATTAAGATAGCATTTTCATTAAGGCTTAAGGAGCAAGTTATGGGGATCCTTAATGTTACGGTAATACTTTTTGGTTTTCCAGTAATACTTAAATATAGCATCGCGAACACCGTTTCGCTGGGTGACCGCGATGTTCAAAAAACGATTATTGATCGCCATTCTTATAATGGCAAGCATACTCAATTCCATTCTATTCGGATGCTCCGAATGCATCTCCACTAATCTATCGCTGACATCGGAGAATGAGAATAACAATGATGTAAATAAGAAGCCTCTGGTCGTATGCACCACAACTGTTCTGTCAAGCATAGTAATGGATCTGGCTAAGGATGAAGTTTCCGTTGATGTTATCTCTTCTCCGGCTGTATGCCCAGCACACTACGATGTTAGACCAAGTGATGTGGAAGCCTTTAAACATGCAAGTCTCATACTCAAGCATGGCTTTGAGCCTTGGGTTGAACACCTTAAAGAAGCTTCTGGAAGCAAAGCTCCAGTAGTCAGAATAAAGGGAGAATGGAACAGTCCGGAAACTCTTAAGAAAATGTACATGGAGGTTTCGAAGGCTCTTGAGGATTATTTAGGCATAGACGTATCAGACAGACTTGATAAAGCTATAGAAGGCATAGATTTAACTGAGTCTTGGCTTAAGGAAACATCTAGGAAGGAGGGATTTGAAGGAAAACCGGTTGTATGCATGCTTTTCCAGAAAAACTTCATAAGCTTTCTAGGTTTTAAGATAGTTGCGGTTTATGGACCGCCAGAGAAGGTCTCGGCTAGGCAGTATGAATCGATAATAAAGAACGCTACAAAGTTTAATGCAGTCTTGGTGATAGATAATCTCCAGAGCGGAACAGAGATGGGAAAGAAGGTAGCCTCTGAAGTCGGAGCTGTTGAGGTTGCCTTGACGAATTTTCCGCAAGTAATGCCTGAACTAAATAACATGACCCAGGTGATGAGATGGAATATTCAGAGGATAATTGAAGCATTGAAGAATGCGGAGGTAATGGGTGAAGTAAACGTCTTAAAGGAGCAGATTGAAACGTGGAAGATTGCAACGATTGCCGTTCTCATCGTATCCGTTGTGGAAGCCGCCGTCATAGCAGCTCTACTTATGCGACTTAGGAAATAATTACCAAAAACTTTCCAGACTCATTAACTTTTTTAGAATTTCATGCATATGATTATGAGGAAACAACTCATGCTACCTTTAGAAAGCGATATCGTAAATCTTGAAAGAGTATGGGTGGCATATTCCGGATCCGATAAACCTGCAATGCGAAATATAAACTTGAGAGTCTCCGCTGGGAAACTCATGCTGATTACTGGCCCCAACGGCGCTGGAAAAACAACGCTATTAGAGACTTGTCTAGGCTTACTGAAGCCGTACAGAGGGAGAGCTTACCTATTCGGTGTGGATACGCGAAGCTGGAGGATAAGAGAAGCAAGGAAAATGTGTAGCTTCGTTCCACAAGACTTTATAAAGCCTCCCTTCGAGGCATACACCGTCAGACGCATTATACAGCTAGGCTTCGCACCCTATAAGTCAATCTTCGAATCATTAACTGAGAAGGAGAATGAAAGAATTCAGTGGGTTTTAGAACTCCTCGGCATCGAAGATTTGCTTGACAGACCTATAGGCACCTTAAGCGGTGGACAACAACAGAGAGTAGTTATTGCTCGAGCTCTGTCCAGAAAGCCGAGGGCTCTATATTTAGACGAGCCGTTCTCAAGCCTTGATAGAGAAGGAAGGAAACTAGTCTCCAAAGTTGTAAGTGAGTATGTCAAGAAGAAAGGCGCAACCGCGATAATCGTCAGCCACGATGTGAACCCCATCATAAAATATGCTGACGCCATCGTCAGAATGGATAATGGAGAGATAATATCAGGTGACTGTTATGCTTGAGATTCTGGCTTTAGCTCTTTTAGCGGCTGTTCTAAGCGGAAATCTCTGCGGAGCAGTCGGCTTCTACGTACAACGCCTTAAAATCACAACTTTAAGTTTTAGCGTTGCACATGCAGCCTTAGCCGGCGCTTCGTTAGGCTTAATTCTAAACTTCGACCCAGTCTACTCAGCGATGGTCTTCGCCATATCCTCCGCCTTGATTCTAGGATTTATCTTCACTAAGATAAAGTATGGTAGAGAGCTGGTGAGCATGGCTATCTTTTCAGCCTCATCGGCCATAGCCCTTTTCGCCATATACATGTCAAATGTTAGAGTCTTAGCTACGGCGTCGATAGCAGTAGTGCTCTGGGGAAGTCTTCTGGCAGTAACGGTTCAGAAATTAATCATACTTGTGCTGGTCCTGATTCTATTTGCACTGTACATCCTAGCTTATCGAATGCACATAGACTCTATGCTTTATGATGTGAAAATGGCTGAAGCCGAGGGGCTTAACGTTCAAGCACATATGCTGGCTATGCTCTTCTTCGCCGGAGTGATAATCTCGCTTTCATTAAGGCTTACCGGAGGCTTTTTAGTATTCGCTCTCCTATACAATCCCGTGGCCGCAGCGCTCCAGCTAACGAGGAAAGCCTACATGCAGCTCTTCCTCTCATCTACGTTGGGGGCAGTCTCGGCCTCAACAGGACTTGTCGTAAGCTATGCTTTAGACTGGCCCGTGGGAGCAACTATAGCGATAGTTTCATCCACAATCCTTCTACTAGCATACCTATTCAAGACAGCCACAGAGATGGCGAGAAAGAGAAAACTTAGAAATGTTGGTGGGCCCGGGGCGATTTGAACGCCCGACCAACAGGTTATGAGCCTGTCGCTCTAACCAGGCTGAGCTACGGGCCCATTATCTTTTCCAAAAATATATTTTTCGAACATTATTACTTAAGGATTTTCCTCATAAAATAATTTAAACGATTTGATAAACAAGACTCATTATCTTGAAGCCTTTATGACAAGATCTTGAATGGTCCTATCCAGTATTCTTTTGTGGCAGGAAAATGCCAAAGAAATAACATTTTGTCATCTTAAAATTTAAATACATGGGAAGAACTCAGAATAAACGGTGCCGCCGAAGGTTTCGCTGACTGAGCCGCCGTTCACGTATAAGTGGACGAGAGCTCAGCTCGGTAGAGCAGCGGACAATGAGGCTACGGCCTCATTGGCTGAAGCTGTTAACCCGAAGGTCGACGGTTCGAGTCCGTCCGGCGGCGCCACAACCCTAACCCATAACCTAAAAAAGGACTTCTTAGGATGGATATAGAAAAAGTTATATTTTTAGCGACATTATCAACCAAAAAGGAATTCGGAGTGATTTGGAAATGAAGCAGAAGCCAACAAAATGGGTTGTCGAGGATCCTAAGAAGAAAAATGTCTTCTGGCCTTCTGAAGAGATGAAGAAGAGAGCTTGGGTGAGTGACGAATCCATATATGAAGAGGCAAAGAAAGATCCAGTTGCTTGGTGGGCGAAACTGGCAAAGGAAGGAATAACCTGGTTTAAGGAATGGACTGAAACCTATAGGTGGGAGCCGCCATATTATAAGTGGTTTATCGGCGGGAAACTAAACATATCATATAACGCCCTTGACAGACACATAAATACTGCCAAGAGATACAAGGC
>JAGGZB010000033.1 GCA_021162225.1 Candidatus Bathyarchaeota archaeon
CCTCCAAGATTCTATATGACTGTGCCAAGGCCGGAGATCCACTTGCCCTTGAGATAATCGAAAAAATCGGCCGCTTAAACGCCATAGGATTCGCATGTGTAGTAGATGCCTATGACCCGTCGCTGATAACCGTTGGAGGCTCAATCGCTCTTAGAAACATAAATCTTGTCATCGAACCTATAAGGCGATATATCGATGACTATGCCAGAAACCGCGTTCCAGAGATTAAGATCACTCCTCTAGGAGACGACGTAGTGCTCTATGGAGCCTTAGCAATGGTTTTCCATCCTGTAGAGTATTAGTTGTCCCAAGCTAAGCAGAAGACTATTACGTGCCTGGGTGAAACAGTCTAGAAGTCGAAACGCGGAGTCTCCGAATCGAAATGAAATCTCTCGATCTTTTTCCCTACGCGCCGTATCCTGAACAGCTCAGGTTTATGAAGGACGCTGAATCGGTTCTTCATGAAGGAGGAGTCTTAGTAGTTGAGGCATGTAACGGATTCGGTAAGACCGCATGTGCTCTTTCCTCCGCTCTTTCAACCGGTCGGAAGATAATCTACGCCACTAGAACACATGAGCAGGTACGTCAAGTTCTGCATGAGATACAGCAGATAAATAGGAAAGCTGGGACAGAATTTTCAGCCGTGGCCTTAGCAAGCCGCCAAAATCTCTGCTTAAACGATGCTTGCAAAAGACTCCCGATTTCCGAAGCTATAGAAGCCTGCAGAGTTCTACGAAAGACGCATAGATGCCCCTACAGAACCGATCTTGCCGGCCTGAATCTTCCGCTTCCGTCTGTCCTCTCAGTGGAGAAGATGATTCAGTACGGTAAGGAAAACAGTATCTGCCCATACTTCCTTTCAAGAGAGGTTGCAAGGGAGAGCAGAGTCGTCGTAGCTCCATATCAATACATCTTCAACGAGAATATTCGGGTCAAGGTTGGACTTAGTATAGACGGAAATATTCTGATCTTCGATGAGGCACATAACGCGGATAAGATAGGCCAAGAGGTCCTAAGCGATTCTCTTTCCGAACGCGGATTAAATAACGCAATAAAGGAACTCGAACTTGTTGAGTACTCTCCTGACTTCCTAGAAAGACTCCTTGAATATCTTGATAAAAACGCTTCAGCCGATCCCTCCTTAAAGTCTGGATCCGAGCTTTTCACCGATCTCGAAAAAGCCTTAGGTGAAAGTATTTCTTCAATAGTTAATCTTTATGCGCCTATAATCGACGAGATCAGAGAATATAAGATCTCTGAAGGCCGCGTTCCAGTATGCTACCTTAACGGGATACTCAATTTTCTCCTACTAGTAGAGTCGGGCGAGAGAGAAAGTTACGTAGCAATTTATAGAATGTCCAAGTCTGGCATGAAAGTTATCGAATATCGATGCCTAGATCCAAGCCTCGCCATAAGACCAGTAATAGAGAAAGCCCACTCAGCTCTAATAATGTCTGGAACTCTCTCTCCAATGGATTACTTCACGGAGATCCTCGGTTTATCGGAGGCTGAATGCAGAACGTACTCCGCGATAGCGAAGCCGAAAAATATACGCACTTACGTGGATACATCGGTCTCAACGAGGTTCAGAGAGAGAAGCGAGGAGATGCTGAGGGCATACGGCGAAAGAATCTCCAAGCTCATAAAAAACGTGCCTAATGGGGTTTTAATCTTCTTTCCCCAGAGAGAGATGATGAAACAAGCCTTAGACATCTGGCTTCGAAATGGCTTCATTGAGAAAAGAGGAGACCGCCTATTCCTGTCTGGGAAGAGAATCTTCGAAGAGGGCAGATCCGTCAGAGAGAATGCGCGGATAGTTGACGAGTACAAGAGGGCCGCAAAGACAAAGGAAGGAGCTATTCTACTAGCCGTCTTTCGGGGAAGAAACTCTGAGGGTTCAAACTTTCCCTATGAGGAGGCTCGGGGAATCTTCAACATAGGCTTACCCTACGCCGACTATAAGGATCCAGTTGTTAAGGCACAAATCGAGTATCTTAACAAGCGGAAGCCTGGGCTTGGAAACTTATGGTATGTCATGGATGCATTTAGAGCGGCGAATCAAGCACTCGGAAGAGGAATACGGCATAGGGACGACTGGTGTCATTTTTTCCTTATGGATAAAAGGTATGCCTCTCACAGAAGGTTTATCTCAAGCTGGATCCTCATAAACGGCATGGAGAGAATTCGTCTATGAATGATTCAAGCACTTTTTGAATTAATAAGACCATGCCGCAGTCAAGGCTGAAATTAGCGAAGCATCATATGCAAACGGTTAACTGCCGAGTCAAGAAGCCGCCGTAGTATATTCATGGCAACATTAGCGACTAGGAAGTGAAATGAGTATTGAAAATCCGAGATGGAAATCCCATAATAACAATAGAATTAGCCTATCCTAAGAATCCCTTACATCAGAGAGAACCTCATTTCTTCAAGGACTATCCCATATCTCTCAGCGCTCTCACAGTCTCTGAAGTAATAAGCTTAAATACTCCTAGAAGATTTTCTGAATCTGTTTAATTTTCTCGGGGAATGTGAGGATTGAATGAGAAAAGAATCGTTACTCTCGTAGGAAAGAGCTACGCAAAGGTTGGTAATCTCTTTATTTATAGAGGTCCCGGATCCAAATGTAAAGATTGCGAATACTCCAAGGTGTGCACGGAAAATATGGAGCCCGGAAGGATTTATAAAATCGTGAGGATCCGCGATAGGGTTCTCCTCTGCAAAGAGTACAAGGTTGAGATGCAGGTAGTAGAGGTGGTTAACGCTGAAGTACCAGCGGCGATTCCATCGGTGCAAGCGATTCAGGGAGCGGTGATAACCTTCAGAACTCCGGAATGCGACAGGGAAGGATGCATATACTATGATCTTTGCTTTCCCGAAGGTTTAAAATCTGAAGATCGATGTATCGTGTGTGATGTCATCCAGAGTGTTCCCTGCTCTCTCGGTGCTCCCCGGAAGAAGGTGCTTCTTCAACTTGTTTCTTAAAGGTTTCAGTAAATGTGACCGTTGTTTTCTCAGGGAAGAATTTAGTTATATCTAGGAATATGCCTCTCTTCGCAACTTGTAGCCCTTCAATGTAGAAAGCCTCCTCGGGAATCTCTATTGATACTTTATTCTTCCTGATGGTTACCTTAAACTTTTCTTGTTCAACTTGTGGGATTCTCCGATGTATCAAAGAGAGTATCTTCTCCATCGTTGTGCTGAGCTTTTTCTGAACTGTAACCTCGTATATAAGTGTCTTACCTGCGAGGGGCGGGTTAAAGTCAAGAAGTACTCTTCCGGAACCCACAGTTCTAACAGTTGCTAGCCGCCCGTCAACTTGGACTTGCATGCCTACTTGAGGAGTTATTCCCTGCGCCCTGAGTTTCCGGAGAGGATAGAGGCGAATCTTGTTGGGGTCTCTTTCTCCAAACGCCTTTTCCGGAGGTATCTCTATGGTTGCTTTCTTTCCAAGCTCCAAATCGATAAGTTTTTCGTCTAGGGCTTTAAGTATCCATCCCTCCCCTATCACAACCAGCATGGGCTCATATAGTGTACCCTCTCTGTATATGCCTTCCTTCCTTGCAACTTCCTCGATCGTGGTGTCAAAGACCTCCCCTGTTTCAGATACCCTAGCAACATAATCTATTAAGAGGAAATCACCTTTCTTGAACGGCATCGGCGAGACCTCGCGAAGACTAAAACCTAAGTAGCCTCGAATCTTTTAAACGTTACTCAATTAATCATAAAGATAGCGGAACTTGATGCTAATATTGTTTTTCTTAACCAACGCTAATACGTAATCTCCATCTTTCGCGGGTCCGGGATTAACTATGATCGTACTTTTTATCTTATCTTCTCCCTTAGCTTCATGTATATGCCCACAGAAGACAAGGAGCGGCTCATTTTCCTCAATAAATCTCCTTATGCTTAAGCTTCCAACGTGTAGATGAAGCATTGTTCTGTCAAGTTGTGTTCTATGAGGCGGAGAATGTGAGATAAGGATAAGCCTCCTATAGTCGGTTATATTCTCTGCTGCTCTCTCTAGCTCGGCAATTATCTCTTCCTCGCTGAGTTCGAAGGGTGTGTGAAACGGGGTGGGAGGGCTGCCTCCAATGCCAATGAAGGATAACTCACCATAAGTTGTAGCTTCACCATGCAAAAGCTTCACACCCTCCAAGTTTGCTTCTAGAAGGGATGGCGGATCGCAGTTTCCCGGAACAAATAATACTGGCACTCCAGTCTCGGAGAGTATGGAGAGCAGACGGGCTGCTTCCTTAAGGCTGCCAAAGTTCGTTAGGTCTCCGCAGATAAGCATAGCCTCAGCGTTCTCCTTAACAGCCTCAGCTGCGAATCTCTTGATCATCACTTCGTTTCCGTGAAAATCGGAACCCACAATCAGCTTCACATCATGTCGCCTCGCCCTTCTAGTCCTCTCTAAGGTGAAGGGGGAGACCGGAGAGGCTATCTTCTAGGGATTGAGATTCCTCCTTTTCCATCTTTTCCCATGCCGATCTCGCAAAGGCAGCTGCTTTCTGCGGATACTCCTCAACTTCTATCTCAGCTATGACCGGGAAGGGTGTTGGTATGGCTAAGCCCCAAAGCATAGCTTCATGATCCGCTAGGCCTGGCAAGTAGTCTCTTAGTCTTTCAGATCCATACTCTGTGTATTGGAGGATGGCATCTTGATCGTTTCCGCTTTTTAGTCTGAAGCAGGCTACGGAGTTGCACTGAGAGATTACGCTTTTTAAGACATAGGCTGGTCTCTGAGTTAATAGGATCAGTCCGACGTTGTATCCCCCAGCTTGACTTGCAGTCTCGATCATTGATGCCTTAACGCTGGATTGAGCACTTGACTCCCTAACCTCTGTTCCCCTCTCGGGAGCAAAGTATTGTGCCTCTTCAATCGCGATTATGCATGCGAAGTCTCCATAGTCCTTCCTCTCCATTGCATAGTTCCTAACGCGGTCAAGGATATACTTGGCTGTCCTTTGCTGTGCTTCGATATCCGTGTTTACTGAGAAGTCAATGATTATCAAGGGATTCTCTTTTATCTCCGGAATTATGTCCAATGGCTCATTCTGTTCGTCTATGAATGCGCCCTTATTCTCTAGAAACCATTCTATCCCCGAAAGCGCCTTTTCTTGACTCTTAACAGTCTTGTAGATTACACCCTGCTTAAGTATCTCTCTGACCCTGGCTAGTATATTTTCTCTATTTATTGTTGCCCCTTCATTTCGTAG
>JAGGZB010000047.1 GCA_021162225.1 Candidatus Bathyarchaeota archaeon
GAAAGAGATCAAGAAAGGCGAGAAAGTGATAAAATACGGGGAGCCAATAGGCCAAGCGACGAGAGACATAAAGAAGGGAGAACACGTCCACGTCCACAACATCAAAAGCATAATGGTCTAAAGATCGAGATCCAAAAGAACTCGAGAAGCGCGAGTAAAACACGTGACAACCCTGATGCGCACGATAATAGAGGAGGATGATTTGGAGAAAGCTTGGAACGGGTGAGAGCAGCTCACGGAGTAGTGATGAAGAAGTTTGCGCCGGAAGAGAAGTTGGTCTCATTGAAAAAGCAGCTTGCAAAAATCAACCCTAAATTAGACCAGAAATAATGGAAAAGTAAAGATATCCTTCATCTTCGAATTTCAGGAAAGAAATAATGCTTCAAACTCTCATTAGCTGAACTCTTTTTAATCAACGATAGAATGGGTCTTCTGCCAGTGAGATGAAGTTGACGTATTTTTGCCTATGGATCGAATATCGATCCTGAACTTGCGAGATGCTCGAATGCGTCTAACACTTATCTTTCGGGAAGGTTAAATCTTATTCTCAGAGGTAGGGATCTTGCTGGAATGGTTTTCTTGGGTGCTGGTGCTGATTCTCTTCATCGCTCTTATCATTACACTATCAAGGCTGAGAGCATTGAGGAACGTTTTCCAAGCTGAACTCTCACGAAGGGTAGCGGAAATACAGCTTCAATTAGCACAGCAAGCTGGTGCAAAGCTTGAGAAGGAGAGGGAGAAGCTGATGAGAATGTTTGAGCAGAGGTTTGAGGAGTGGAAGCAGAAGGAGATGGAAAATGCGGTTAAGGTGGAGCTTGAGAAATGGAAGCAGGAGATGGAGAGGGAGATCAGGCGGGACGCGATTAAGGGCTCCATAACGACCCTTCTAGGGAGGGTCGGCGAGCAGATAGCTCCACTATACATGATGAAAGAGCTCGGGGTAAGCCCCAGAGATTTAAGGTTTATCGGAACTCCCATAGACTTCATAGCGTTTAAGGGGCTCTCCGAAGGCAAGCCCGAGAAGATAATCTTCATAGAGGTTAAGGCTTCTCAAAGCGGATCCCTAACAGAAAAAGAGAAATATGTTAAGTCATTGGTTGAGGCTAAACAGGTCGAATGGATTACATTCAACATAAGAAAAGAAGTTGAAAAAGCGTTTGAAGAAGCAGAGAAAGCGCTCGCAGTAGAAGCTAAGCCTATGAGTGAAGTCGAGAAGCCGGTCGAAAAACCGATCGAACAGGTTACAGAATGGGAAGAAGACGAATTTTATGAGTGGCTCGTGGAGGAGTTTCAAATAACTAGGGAGGAGTACGAGAAATTGGACGCTGACGTGAAGGAGTTATTGAAGAGAGAGTTTGAAGAGGTAAAGAGAGCCTGACTAGCTTCCTAAATGGTACGTTTTCTTGATGGAGTTATTCGATTTTTCTTACCCTTACTTTGTCTTCTGTCAATATGATTAATCCTCTCTCCACCATTATTTTATCTAACCATTTGTCCACTATTTCGATAATCCTTTCCGGCAACAAGACTTTCGGCCTCACTATGATGATCGTAGCCTTCGGATACTTGGAAAAGAGAAATCCAAAATCTAGATCCAAAGTGATTATCTTGTAATCATTCGAAATAGCATACTTTATTATCTCCTCATCACTTCTCCCTTTCAAACCTACTTCGAAAGTTTTCACACACTCTATATTCCTATCCATTAAGAAGGTTTTGAGAGAATAGGGAATGTTGTCATCTAGAAGAAATCTCATAATAAGTTTCCCTCTTCAGCAGAGAAGCGGCATATCTTAAAGCTGCCTTAACATCCTCTTCACTCAATTCAGGATACTCTTTTAGAATTTCTTTTATGCTCAATCCATTAGCAACCATTTCGACTATGAGGTAAACTGGAATTCTTGTTCCCTTTATTACAGGCTTCCCTCCCAAAATTTTTTCATTGATGACTATCCTTTCTTCTTCAACCATCTTTAAATTGTAAGCTTCCTTAATATTTATTTGTTTAGTTTAACAATAATTATGAGGCTAAATCTCTAGGAATGACCGAGTGCTCCTAAAGAGTTTATCTGGAGATCCTTTCAAGGAATGGAATCTAAGAAGTCCATGTTTCCATGATAATTGATACCGAATTTTTAAAATATAACAATCAATAAATAAACTTGACGTTAAGAAGGAAGCAACGTTTTCTACCATTAAATCAGAAAACTCTGGAGCTTAATATTTCAGCCGAATTTCTGAATGTCTGTCGCAAATACGGCCCCTAAAGCCTTTTTTATTTGGTACTAGTTTGAGGCAAGAAAGTTATCTCGGTTACGATTGTAAAGCATTAAGGGCAGCTTCCAACTTCTGGAGAATTACTATATTTCAGTTTAAAAAAGCTTTAAGAAAAAGGTTGGTATATGGCATGGGTCGCGCACACGACCGATAGAAGCGTCCTAGACTATGGCTTCAAATACTTCTACGAGTATTCTCCCGTTGGAATATTCGTTTCTGGCGGAGGCTTCATAATGGTTCCAGCGCAGTGCGTGTCAGGATTTATTCTGGGCGTTGAAAGATAGATCGATCTCTATTCAATACTATCTAAAATCTTTTATAGTATTTCTCTTAAAGAAATAGTAGTGAAAGGTATGGCTTATGAGGTTAAGGTTACGAGGCAGGGGCAGACGACGATTCCCAAGGAGCTTAGGGATAGGTATCGAATAAAAGAAGGAGACAAGGTACTTTACATAGATGTTGGAGGCTACATGGTTGTTTTACCAATGTCGAAAGATCCGTTAAAAGAACTTCAGTCTTTGAGGATAAGAGATGAGAGGTCCATAGCCGAAATCAGGAAGGAGATTTACAGATCTGCCATAAAAGAATCAGAGGAGAGGAGGAAGCGTGCTGCTAGATATCGACATATTCATAGCGATCATTAAAGAAGAAGATGGGCTTAAGCAGCCTTCAATGAAGATATTAAAGGCGGTCGAGAAAAGAAGGTTAAAAACGCTTATGCCTCAGTTGCCAGCATTCAAGAAATAATCTTTTGGTTGCTGAACAGAAATC
>JAGGZB010000044.1 GCA_021162225.1 Candidatus Bathyarchaeota archaeon
GTTACGCGATCCTCGAGAAGACATTCTCTTGGAAATTTTTCAGGGAGCTAAGAAGGCTAAAGAGCTTGCAGATAAACTCAATCTCAGCGCACGGTCTGTCGAAGAACATCTGCGAGCCTTAAGAGATATTGGCGTCGTTCAAAAAACTCCAAAAGGCTACATGCTAACTGAATCTAAGTTGCTTAAGAAATATCTTGAATTAGAGTTATCTGATAGACAGGTTAGAAGCGTCGAACCTTACGCAGAAATTCTTTACTCTGATGGTAAAACGATCTTGAAACGCGTAAAGAAAGATATGCCAGCAACTGGCGTTGAAACCGCGTTCAGTCGATTCAATGACTTTGGAATAACGGTGAAAACTCCTTGGAAGTATCTTGTCCAGCCACCTGTCCCTCCGACAATAGAGGAAATTCTAGTTCATGCACTTCTCGCATCACATGATAAACGAGAAGTAGCATTATGCATGGTCTTCTACGTGAAAAATAGGAATAGACTAAATCTGGAAAAGGTGCGAGAAGTCGGCAAACACTTCAAAATTCTTTCGAGAATACTTGACATGGAAAAGTATGTACGCTATGGAAGGCAAGCCTTAAATGAGTTAGAAAACCGAGAAATATTCCCAGATTGGGAAGACTTTACTCGGATAGCGGAAACCTACAATATTAAAGTTCACGAAGTAAGAGAAAGAAACCTTATAGAGATTCTATCATCAGGGATCAAACAGAAAATAACGATATATGTTTTTGGAGGCTATGCTCTACTGCTTAGAGGATGGAAAACGATTACAAAAGATTATGACATTCTGGTTACGAAGAGAAGCGAATTTGAAGAAATAAAGAAGGTTTTGATGAAAAGTGGATTTCATGAAGCAGTAAAGGTCGGGAGGAAGGTGCCTGTTGAAGGCTATAACTCGACAATTCTTAAAAGTATTGAGAGCGAAAGAGTCGACCTTTTCTTAAATGCCGTCTTAGGCGAAATATTGCTGACAGACTCTATGAGAAATAGGAGTGAACTTTACGTGCGGGAAGGTAATCTTGAGGTAAGATTGCTTGCCCCAGAAGACATAATTCTCTTGAAGCTGATTTCGGGTAGAGATGGAGATATCGACGATATAGTTACCATCTTCCGCAAGCATAGAGTTAACTCAAAGCAGATTCTCGAAGAATTAGAGCGTCAAGAAAGCATCCTGAAGAAGAGAGGCCACGTAGACGAACATAGATTCTGTATAAAGGCTCTGAAAACACTCGATAAGGTCGTTGAACGCGGAAAGATGAAGCCTAGGCTCTTCGACCTCCTGAAAGCTCACGTAACGAAAGCGCTCATACTGAAAGCACTCGAAAGAAGCATAGTAAACGAATCCGAGATTCTACAATTCATACAGGAAACTTATGGATTAAGGGATATAGTTTTCCGAGAGGACGTTAAAAGACACTTAAAGAAAATTAAAGCTAAACCCGATATCTAAACCTTATGAATCGAGGATCCTATGATAGAGAAGTTCAGCTAAATTGTGACAAGCTTGCAGTAGGGAATCTTGGATTTGGTAAAGGACATCTAAGACTTTGGCTCGTCATAGAAGGGTGGGGTATGGGTGTTGGTTTGATTGTGATGCTGAGGGGGGTTACCGAGGAGATAAGGAAGGTGGCCTCGGGTCGGTCACCGAGATGATTTCCCTCCCAAGTAACTCCCTCAAACCTTTATGGGTTTTAGGTGGACTAATTCCTTTTAATGCTAATATTGCTTGAGATGCGTGAAACATGGCGTAGTAGGCGTTGTTTATTGCGGATCTAAGCCTTGAATGCTCTAAGCAGAGCCTAGCATCAGCTAAGAATTCATCTGCTAGCTCCAAGCACCTCTCACGTATTCCCTTGAAGGTTCCATCGTCATACAAAGCAACTCCGTCCTTCAGAACCTCAAAGATGAAGGGTGAGCCGACCTTAATCCTATGCTCAATCTCCTCTTTGGTATAGTAAACAGGTGTTATGAACGTCTCAAATCTATTCTCATAATCGATCTCATAGCTGATCTCCGAGACCTTGCTCCTTACTTCCTTGTCCCTTCCCACGATCAGCACGTCGATATCGCTTTCCTCTCCGGCCTCTCCTCTCGCTACAGAGCCGTAAAGTATTATCGCGTTGATACGGTTGCCTAGTTCCTTCACTACCCTATCCCTGAAATCCGTCAACGCTTTCCCTTGTCTCCCTCGGAGCCTCAGCATTCTAGCCACCCATCTTTAAATACAATTATTCCTGGAGAATTTAAAGTTAAACATACCCTAGTAGTCTTTATGAAGTTCGGGTTCAGGCTCAGCTTTCCAGAAGACTCCTCTCACGTCCACAACTTGTATTAGGGGCTTATCCGAAATTAACTTTGTGGATTATGAAATTTCCTTCTTCATTCAAGAAATCATGAAAGAAGACGCTTGCCCTTTATATATAAACGAAACTCAAATTATCCAAATTGATTGAACACTATCGGAAGCGTCGATCACATGTTTCTGCTGATAATATCATAAACGACTTTTCTTGCATGAACGTTTTACCAGCATCTTGGCGGGATTCTATAGCAGGGAGTGGGCAAAGAAGGCTTAAATACGGTCTTACCCCTAGCTCCTATCCGAAGATGACCAAAGTTACCTTGGATGTTATCTACGAGGAGTTAAGGAGATTGAATAGGAGGATGGATATCCTAGAGGAGCTTATGGAGGAGATTATTCTGAGGGAGCTTCCGAGGGTTAAACTCTCGGAGAAGGAGATAGATGAGATCAAGAAGTCTGTAGAAGAGATCCGGAGAGGAGAATGCGCCACCCTAGAGGAGCTGCTTAATGCCTGAATACAAGGTATTAGCCCATAGAAGAGTTATAAAATTTCTCAAGAGTCTTCAAGATGAGAGATTGAAAGCCAAGTTAAAGGAAGCCCTCACGGAGCTTCAGAACTATCCAATCGCTCTAAGAAGGCTCGACGCGGAGAAGCTTGAAGGCTTAAAAAGAGCTTACAGAGTACGCGTTGGAGAATACAGGATAATCTTCCTAGTCGACAAAGAAGATAAGACAATCTATATCACGCACATAGGAAGAAGAGAATCAATCTACGAAAATTTAACACGGGTTTGATCCATAACATCCCTAATTCATGAGTCCTAGCCGCCTCTCTGTCTAACCTCAACTTGAACTCGACCTCTTCTGCCTCGCCTCTTCTCAAAGCCTCCTCCGCAAGCGAAATGTCTCTAAGAGAAGCCCCTAATTTTACAAATTACTTATAAAGCTTTACAAAACTTTACCAAAAAGGATGCAGACGGGGGATGCGTAAGACCGCTAGCGTGCTGGGCTCCTCTTTACTCTTCAGAGTTAAGGCTAGCAGGGGGTTTGCATATCTCCTTGAGCAGATAAAGGAGCTTAAGGCGGGGATAGAGTTGCTGGGCATGCTGGACGGCAGGAGGCGCTGGCAACCAAGATGTATTTGGGTCCTCTAGGGGTTCGGCCGCAGAAGCCCCCGGACACAGTTATGACATAGGTGATCGCTTGCCCCGGCTAACTTTCAGTCCCAATCTCGTTAGGTTTTAGCCGCTAAAGCGTGTTTGATTCTAGTGGAATGCGTCTCAGGCTTCATGCTTAGAACTCTTGTTATCGTGAGATCTCCAAGCGAGACTCAATTCAACATGATCCTCCTCCCATCCCTGATCATCGGGGAGTCGTACTTACACTCTATCAGCAGGGCTTGGCCGTCTTTCATGGCTATCAGGTTTACGGGCTAGGATCCGGCGGCCTACTCGAACCTCTTGCTCTTAGCGTAGCTCACCGTCCCTTCACCTCAACCTTCTTTCTGGAGTTCTGGGGGAGGACCCGTAGAGCCATTTAGCCCTCCTCTCCCTCCCTTTTATCCTCCACCTTTTCCTTATTTATAGCATCATGGTAACTTATCCAGATTGATGAACAGGTGTGTCATATTATTCACAGGTGGCAAGGAGTCAGTTTTCTCAATTTTAAAGGCTAGAGAACTAGGCTATGAAGTAGAGGAACTGATTTTCCTAGAAAAGCCCGGATTCTCTGTTCATAAGGTGAGCCTACAGGCTGTGAAGGCTGTCGCTCAAATGCTGGGATATACATTAGAAGTACTTAAAGTAAGTAATGAAATCCGGGAAGACAAATCGCTCATCGCGTACCTCGAGAGATTAAAAGAACGGGGTATAACCGCGTTGGTTACTGGA
>JAGGZB010000092.1 GCA_021162225.1 Candidatus Bathyarchaeota archaeon
GAGGAGATGAGAGATACAGGCTGAAGCAGGAGATAGTTTTAGGAATCGGCGGCGTGAGAATGCTTGAGGCACTGAACATAAAAGTTGCGAAGTATCACATGAACGAGGGTCACTCAAGCCTTCTCACACTAGAGCTTCTAAGAAGAAATGGAATAGATCAAGATAAGGTTAAGAATCTATGCATCTTCACAACACATACTCCGGTTGAAGCGGCCTTCGACAAGTTTCCCTACGAGCTCATTAGAGAGGTTCTTGGAGAAGACTTTCTCCCACTGGAGATTTTGAAAAAGTATGGAGGTCAAGAACGACTTAACATGACTCTTCTGGCACTAAACCTCAGCAAGTACACGAACGGCGTCACAAAAGCTCACATGGAGTATTCGAGGAAGCTCTTCCCCGGACATCACATCATGGCTATCACGAATGGTGTCCACTCCTACACGTGGACTTCACCGTTCTTCCGGAAGCTCTTTGACAGGTATATTCCGGGATGGGCCAATGAACCGGAGCTGCTGGTGAGAGTTGGAATCATACCGGATGATGAATTATGGGAGGCTCACATGAAGGCGAAAAGGCATCTGCTCGAGTTTGTCTATGAGAGAACGGGAGTGACGATGAATCCAGAGGTATTAACGATAGGGTTCGCCCGAAGGGCAACTGCGTATAAGAGGGCTACTCTAATCTTCTCAGATCTTGAGAGGCTTAGGGAAGTAAATATGGCAGGTGGAATCCAGATGATCTTTGCCGGTAAGGCTCACCCGAAGGATATTCCCGGCAAGATGATAATAAAGGAGATCTATAGGTATGCGAAGACGCTTAAGGATGAGATTAGAATAGTCTATCTTGAAAATTACGATATGGATATGGCTGCTAAGCTAACCTCCGGAGTCGACGTCTGGTTGAACACGCCGCTCCCGCCCCTAGAGGCTTCAGGCACAAGCGGGATGAAAGCCGCCCATAACGGCGTGTTAAACTTCAGCGTTCTAGATGGATGGTGGGTCGAAGGCTGCATCGAGGGCGTTACAGGATGGGCTATTGGGCCGCATCCTGATGAGCCGGTCAGCGAGGCTGAAAGGAGGAGGAGAGAGCTCAAGGACATATATAATAAGCTGGAGTACTTGATCATTCCGACGTTCTACGAGATGAGAGACAAGTGGATAGATATGATGAGTAACGCCATAGGCAAAGTTGCGTATTACTTTAACAGTCATCGGATGATGCAGAGATACGCGACCGAGGCTTACCTTCTATAAAGCTTAAAAGTTCTAAGCTTAGAATATCCGAGAGGAAGTTTAAGGTATGGAGATAGTCTTCTTCGTTTATGAATTTCCACCGTACGTGGTAGGCGGGCTCGGAACCTACGCGAAGTACGTTACTAGGGAATTCGTGAAGATGGGACATGATGTCACGGTTTTCTCAATGCATGCAGGAGACGCTCCGACAAGAGATCTCTACGGCGGAGTTGAAGTTCACAGGCCAATCGTAAAAGACATGAACCTCAGCCTCTTATTGCCGATGTTCATTCCAGAGGAAGTTCGAGGATGGTCTGAAAGCGGTAGAAAATATTTCGGAGACATCTTCCTATACAATGTGCTCTCAGCGAGCAAGCTGATAAACGATCTAGTTCGATCTGAGAGTCGAGAAGTCGACTTAGTTGTCTCACATGACTGGCTTGGAAGCATCGGAGGCATACTCTCAAGTAACGGGCTAAAGAAACCACTCGTCTTTCACGTGCACAGCACAGAGCAGGGAAGAACCGGAGATGGGTCTGAAACCATCAAGAGACTCGAAAAGATAGCAGCTGACCACGCGAAGAGGGTGATAACCGTTAGTTATGCAATGAGGGATCATCTGGCACGCTTAGGATATGAGGAGAGAAAGATAAGGGTTGTTTATAATGGGATCGACGCCGAGAAATACTCTCCAGATAAGGTTCCACTTGAAGAGAGGCTGAGGCTGAGGGAGAACCTGGGAATCTCCTCCGACGAGTTCATGATACTCTTTGTTGGAAGGCTAACATGGGTTAAGGGAGCTGACACGCTCGTCCGAGCTATGCCTGAAATCCTAACGGCCGTTCCAAATGCGAAACTCGTAATTCTAGGAGTTGGCGAGCAACAAGATCTTCTGAAGAATGAAATCTCTAGGTTAGGCATAGAGGACAAGGTGGTCCTAAAATACAAGTTTCTATGCGAGGAGGAGAAGATTAAGTTCTATGCTGCCTCCGACATCTGTGTCTTCCCCTCAAAATATGAGCCATTCGGAATCGTCTGCACCGAAGCCATGAGCATGGGAAAGCCAGTTGTCGTTGGAGCTAGAGGCGTAAGCGGTTTTCGGGAGCAGGTCATACCAAGCGGCCCGAACCAGTGCGGCTTCCACATAAACCCTTATGACCCAAGCGATATAGCGAAGTTCGTCATCATACTACTTGAAGATGAGAATCTGAGGAAGAGATGCGGGGAAAACGCTCGAAGAAGAGTTCTCGAAAACTTCACTTGGGGGAGAGTTGCGAAGAATACAATAAAGGTTTATGATGAGGTGGTCTCGGAATAAATAAGCCTTATAAGGGCTACATGTCCGAACTATATGCGGGAAAAGGACTGAGGTTGTTTTCCGGCTAGGATCAACATGAGAATCTGCATGTTAACTTGGGAGTTCCCCCCAAGGATAGTTGGCGGGATCGCCCGTCACTGTCTAGGCTTATCTAAGGCTTTGGCGAAGCTTGGACATGAAGTCTACGTGGTCACTCTAGAGTTTCCGGGAGCCCCGCTCTTTGAGGATGTTGACGGAGTTAAGGTTCACCGCGTTCTAATAGAGCTCGGCCACCCGAACTTCATAATCTGGACTTTCATCTTCAACCATTTCATGGAGAAGAAAGTCGCGGAGCTAAGTAGAAGCGTCAAATTTGACATTATTCATATTCATGATTGGCTTACAGCAGAAGCAGGCGTATCTTCAAAACACTTCCTGAATAAATCGTTGGTTTCGACCGTTCATAGCACCGAAGTGGGACGTTCTCAGGGACTCCACAATCCGGACTCATTTCTAATAGATGGTATTGAATGGTGGATGACATATGAGGCGAAACGGGTGATTGTCTGCAGCAACTCAGTGAAATGGGAGATTGAAAGTCACTTCAACTTGCCGCATGATAAGGTCACGGTCATCCCGAACGGCGTTGAAGTATCGACTTTCAACTTGAACATTAATAGAGAAGAAGTTAAGAGACGCTACGGGATCAAGCCTAACGAGAGAATAGTTCTCTTTATAGGCAGACTTGTTCCCCAGAAGGGAGTGGACACGCTCATTAAAGCTGCGCCTCTCATAATTCAGCGGCATAGGGACGCCAGAATATTGATAGCCGGAGACGGTTGGTCTAGAACCTACTTGGAGGAGCTAGTCAAGTCGATGGGTCTCAGGGACCACGTACGCTTCTTAGGATTCATATCAGATTGGGAACTCGCAGACCTAATGGTAGCAGCAGATGTCCTTGTGGTTCCTTCAGTCTATGAGCCGTTTGGAATAGTTGCCTTGGAAGGCATGGCTGCGGGGACGCCTGTCGTCGCGACAAATATTGGAGGTTTATCTGAGATTATTGAGCATGATAGAACGGGAGTTTTAGTCTATCCTAGGAATCCCGAGTCTATAGCTTGGGGAGTTAACAGGGTTCTTTCAGATCACAAATATGCAGATTGGCTTGTGCGAAATGCTCGGAGGAAAGTTCTAGAAGCGTATAGCTGGGAAGAAATCGCGAAAAGAACCGTTGAGGTTTATGAGTCAGCCTCTAAGGTCTAGGATGCTTATGGTCGCCAGTCTCTCTCTTTAGTTCTCTCATCCTCTTCTCTATAATCCTTAAGAGCCTACGACGTAGAGCCTCCTCGCTTCTTGCAATTTTAACCTTCGAGATGTCATCCGCCAGCTCTCGAAAGCCTAGAACTTGACGTATCCACCGCGCGAAGTCTCCCCTAACCATGTGGAACTTCACGGATCTTCCATCAACTCTCTTCAGAGCTGAATGGAACTCGCTGAGGCTACGGGCAGTTAGACCGGTGGGCTTCGAGAAGTCATAATAGAAGGTGAAGCTCTTCTCTGGGGGAACCTTCCTGAGAACATGTTTGTGGCGAATCTCAGGCTTCTCGAATTCGAGACGTATCCTAGACTCGAAGTCTGAAATAATCTTGACGAAGATAATGAATGCCTCCACAGAGCTGAAGTATGGATTAAAGGAGCTATGAACATCTCCAGATCCACCCTTCTTCGTGCTCATGTAGTACAGGTGATCACTCGTCTGAAGGTAACGCCAGATTCTAGTGAGCTCTTCGTCTCCCAGAGCCTTCAGCAGCGGCTCCAGCTCCCTTAAAAGATTAAAGGAGCTCTTTTGGAAAGCGTTTCCAAGCCAAGCGGTTGCGTCTCGTTCCAAGTCGGCCCATGAGACGGTCTTCTCTTCAGGCACATCTAATATGCCCACCGGATCATGCCGCACGGCGGCTTCGCTTGGCGTGGAGAATGAGAGATTGTCCCATTTAAGGACTTCTTTTGGAAGCCATTGTA
>JAGGZB010000167.1 GCA_021162225.1 Candidatus Bathyarchaeota archaeon
AGGGCCAAGCGGAAGTGACAAGTATTCTTCCGAGTTTCACGCACCTCCAAGTAATTGACGAGTCTCTAATAGATAAGCAAGTATTGGTAAGTATATTAATATTTTAAGTCTTCTCCTTTAGTCTCCTGACCTCCTTCAGTATCTTCCTCAGTATCTCCTCATCGCTCAAGCAACCTTTTGGAGGCTCAATGACTTTCTTTAGGGGAAGAGGGACAAAATCCATCCGGTAAATCGTCCCTTCAGCTTCGATTCCCGCAAAAGCTGAGGGAATAACCACATCGGCAACTAGAGCTGTGAGTGAAAAAGCTGGATCTATCACTATCAGCGGAATCTTGGATAGATTACGCGCAGCTTCCCTAGGAAAAGAAGCAACCGGATCAGATGCTACTATGAGCGCTGCGTCTGCATCTCCTCTTCGAAGCACATCAACGGCCGACGTTTCGCCGGGATTGTACCGCGGATATCCATGAGAGAAATCCACAGCATAGGGATATCCGGTCTGCCACGTAAAGACGGTTTCGGCTCCTGTAACGTTGAAGTGTCCTCTCATTGGGAGTATAAGGAACTTTGTACGTTTGTTAAGGTCTTGAACAAGCTTTATAGCGGCTTCCACGTTACGCGCCTTACCTCTGCTCATTGTTAACCCGAGACCAAAGAAGAGAACTCCAAGGTCACAATTAATCATGACATCAGCTACTTCTTCAAGAACTTCAACGGGCACGCCAGCAACCTCATCTACATCAAGCTCTTCATCACGTATCAAAGCTCTAAGTGCTTGTAGAAGACAATAATCTTCTCCAGGTCTCACTTGAATGAAAAAATCAGCCATCTCAGCCGAGCGTGTTTTACGGACATCCACAACTATAAGTTTTCTTTCTTTTTTAGGAAGCATCCTAAGACTCTTTACGTGATTCACCAGCGAAGGAGCTTCTCCGCGCCTAAAGAAGAGACTCATCACGCGGCTGAGTCTTTTTCTAGCGGAGTACGCTTCAATACGAGTTATGAGTCGTCGCCAAATGCTTCTTTGAAACCTTCCGCTCGATAGGGCCGTATATCTTTCCATGTGACGAGGATGTGAACTCCAAGGATTACTTCCCCAATAGATTATAAGATCTGCTCTGTGACGAATCTGTCCCAAAGTAGTTCCAACAAGTCCAACATCTTGGATTGCAAGAATTGAGGGGCCGTGACAGACTGTTGATGTGTTATCTATGACGCCGCCGATCTCCTCTGCTAGTTCTAAGCCGACCCTAATAGCTTCGCAGCTCGTGGAGCTCCAGCCATAAAGAATAGGATACGATGCCTCAACCAGTATTTCTGCACTCTTTCTTATCGCTTCATTAAGCGTTACTCTCTTGAGCACGCCGCTTCTACGAATATATGCATTCGTGTTTCTGTGCAAATAGTAATTCTCGAATTTCGCCGCGCCCATTGCACATGCATTCTTAGCCTGCACTACCTTATTGTTCTCTATGATTAATTCGATATCGTCACAGCAACATCCACAGCCCGGACAGACAACTTTTGATACTACCTGCATAGCTGCTTCCTTCAAGAGATGATCAGATCTATTATCTCCCTTATCGTCAAGACCTCTTCAGCTGTCGGTTCGACGTTTGCTGGTAGACCTTTAAGTAAAGGCATGCCAGTCCCTTCCGTAGACGATCCCATCACATAATTTGCCCATGGGCCGTACGGAATAAAAACTATACCTGGCTGCTGGATCTTCTTTGATCTCCTAGCAGTCAGGACTATAGAGCCGTACTTGGTCGCGATCTTGACTCTATCTCCATCTTTGATTCCGAGTTTCCGCATATCCTCCTCGTTCATTTCGCATATTGACACACTTTCTGCGTATTCTTTTGATAACTTACCTCTCTCCTTATGACACCCCTGATTTATTGTTCTACCAGTTATAACAAGAACTTGTAATCTGCGAGCTCCTCTGATCTTCTTTGGGATCATAAAGATATCCGTCCTACTAACGATATTAGAGAGAATATTACAATTTGAGGATTAATACGTTTGGTCATAATGTGGTGATTACCAAGATATCTTATGAACGCTTCTTCACATTCCATTACAGATACTTAGGCTGATGTCGTGTCATCTTATCTTCGTTATTCTTCAGAGATGATTGTTATAAAGCCCTTATTCGCATTCTCGCTTCACCTCAAAGACCACAGGGGTTTCCGGGTCGGGACATGCGTGAACAACCACATCGTCCTCATCCGCCCAGCGAAAACGAGCATTGTTATGGAAGGCATATACTTTAGGCATGAGGGAAGTCAATGCCCCTAAGCATATTGTTCCGTGAACATACACGCGTGATTCATCTACGCATTCGAACACAACCTTGTCTCCAGGCCTATGCACCTTGCATCCATTAACTTTCTTTACTGTTACGACTATTCGCTTTATTTTCCCTCTTTTCTTTACTGCATTCATATCCTAACTTCCTCCCTATCTATCATAGGAAACGAGAAAATAAGGAAAAAGGGTGAAATTTATCTTCTCTGCCTTGGTTTCGCAATTATCTCTCTAATCTCTAGATCAAAGAAATTATTTCACGCAGCATCTCTATCATTATTCACCACGATTACCTTAGATTTAGAGAATAAAAAACCAACACATATTTGAGTGAGGATGCCATTTCATTGGCGCCCATAAAATATGAAAAGATTCATTCTTAGACTATTATAGCGGAGGATTGCAATATGAAAGTAATACTCTTGGTTATAGATACTCTTCGAGCCGATCATTTGGGATGCTATGGTTATCGACGAAATACATCTCCATGTATCGATGAGATAGCGAGTGAGGGAGTAATCTTCGAGCATGCTTATCCAACTGACGTTCCCACACAGCCATCCTTCACTTCTATGTTCACAGGGATGAGAGGAATAGAAACGGGAATAGTCTCGCATAGCTCAACTGAAAGTCTCCCTGAAGAGATTCCATACTTTCCAGAAATACTGTCGCAGAAAGGCATAGTTACCGCGGCTGTAAGCACACTCTATATGATGAGAAGATGGTTTGCCCGCGGATTTCGCTATTATATGAATCCGGTTGCAGGAGTTAGGCGGAGACTACAGCAAGTTGATGCTGAGGAGATAAATTCATTCGCCTTCCAATGGCTACGTGAGAACTATAGAAAAGATTTCTTTATGTTCATTCATTACTGGGATCCGCACAGCATATATCGTCCACCCGAGAAGTATAGACGGCTATTTTATAAAGGAGACGAATGTGATCCGGAGAATCATAGCTTAGACGCCCTAAGAGAACAGCCAGTCTGGCCGTTTGTGAAGGGACATTTAGACGCCATAAAGAGGGGAATAACGGATATTGAATACGTGATTGCCCAATATGATGGGGAGATAAGATATGTTGACGATAATGTTAGAGATCTTGTGAACATGCTTGAAGATCTGGGAATATACGATGAAACAGCGCTTATTATTACTTCTGACCACGGAGAGAGCTTGGGGGAACATGAATTTTATTTTGACCACTGTGAAGTATACGAAACGACTATTCATGTGCCTTTGATAATACGATATCCTCCGATGATCCCCCGTGGAAAACGCTTTAAGGGTCTTGTTCAGTCGACGATAAGCATCATGCCAACTGTGCTTAGTTTATTCGGTATGGAATATCAACGCCGCATGGAAGGAAAGAACCTTATTGACTTAGCTAATGGAGAGGAGGAACCTTTCGAGGAGATCTATGTTAATCAAGGTTTATGGACTGCTAAACGCGCGGTAAGAACGGAGAAATGGAAGCTTATAAGGACGTATGATCCAAGTTTTTGGGAAACTCCGGAAATCGAGCTTTATGATATGGAAAATGATCCAGAGGAAACGAGGAACCTCGCATCGGAGATGAGGGAAAAAGCGGATGATCTTGAGCTTAGAATGGAGAGATGGCGGAGAATGAAGCTGGGAAAACGCATTGACCCTTTAGATCTCATAGTGAGCATCGGGCTTCCGTCACGCAGGTGGGTTGAAGCAGCAGCTATGAGAGAAGGCATGAAGAGAAAATATGATGAATGGAGAGCTCGGATAGACAGGGCGGAAAAGATGGATTTATCTAAAAAGTAAGGCTAGCTGGATATCTCTCCTGAAGCAAGCCTTTTAAGGTCTTCCTCGCCCTCAGCGTAGCCTGAAGCTATGAGTACATCTCCAGCCTTGATCCGCGTACTCGGCTTCGGCCTTAACCATTTCTTCCCCCTCTTAATTGTAAGTATCCACATACCTGTCCTATCGGCAACCCGTGCCTCTTTTATGGTTTTGCCGTTAAGAATCGAATTCTCCGAAACTTGAACTGAGGTGACCGTTTCCTCTGCTTCCTCAACCGCGATTTTCAAGACTGGATGGGGCTTGAGACCCCGTAAGACTATTTCAGCCAGCTTAGCAGCAGCGTCGGCTATTTCTTCTGTTACTATGCCGAGCCTGATAAGCCCCAAAAAATCTTTAGACTCATCAGGAGTGAAGCCGCTTGAGAGAATTAGAAGTTCAAATTTTGTGTGTAGATCGTCTACATGCTCCTCAAGCTCCTGAACTTCCCTCGCTAGCTCTGGACTATTAAGGATTATGGAGGAGTATGCAAGATCAAGCATGAGCTCCGAAGTATTCTTTAACTCAACCAACGCATCAACGATCTTCTTGAAATGTTCTTCTTTCAAGCTTGTCTAATCCTCCAGTTCTTTTAGAGCTCCACGAGCTAGTTTCTCGAGCTCTTCAATCCCCGAATGTGATCCCCTCGCTATTAGGATGTCGCCTTTGAGGATCTCATCTCCACCTTTAGGATTAATTATCCACTCCCTTCCTCTGCGAATCGCAATTATGTCGACACCTATTCTAGAAGCAAGCCGCAACTCTCTGAGTTTCTTACCCGCGAGTATCGAGTTCGACTCTACTTTGAACCTTCCAAGGCGCTCCTCAACCCTCTTGAAGACTTCTCTAACAATTGGATGTATGCCTATACCGCGGAGAACTATATATGCTATATCAGCTGCCGCGTCTGAGATTCTGTCAGCAGCGCTTGAAACAAGCGAAACTCCGAGGAGATCCTTTGCATCCTTTGCATCTCTAGCCGCTATCATCACATTCATCTTTAAGAGAAGAGCTAAGTTGTCGACTTTTCTCTCCAATTCCAAAACATCTTCAGCAAGCTCTGGACTATTAAATAAAGCTGCAGAGTAAGCTAGATCGATCATAAGTTCTGAAAGATCCTTCATTTCAACAAGTAATCTTCTTACTGGTATAGGCTTGTACTGAATCTCTTCTAACTCGTCCATAAATCTTGGGACTCTCCAAGATCTCTTCATAATAAGGCATATTTTAATATTACCAAATGATAGTTCAGAAAAATCTCTCAATTAAAAGGATTCGCACAACTCTGATTCGGTGGCAACGCTAATAAAAACTTACAGTCATATTCGTCTTAATCGACGAGTCTCCGCGAGACACTTAAATTGGGGAGAGGGCAAGTGTTGCGTCTAAACGATGTAGAAATCGAGGATACATACGCTGAACTATTCAAAATGTGGGTTTGTAGAGTTCTCATCACCGCGGAGAATGAGAGGTGGTGCCGGATAGCTGCCGAAGTAGCAACGGGGTATGCTTCATCAATAGTTGGGTCGCCGG
>JAGGZB010000038.1 GCA_021162225.1 Candidatus Bathyarchaeota archaeon
CCTGTAGAATCATCGCTACTATATTGTCTTGAAAGGGAGCCTGGGAAGTGAAGGTTGACTGGATATTCATTAGTATTACGGCACCGATAGAAAAGTGAAGAATCCATTAAATAAATTTTGAGTAAAGAACCGAATGATCGGCGGAGTAATCAAAGATTTACTGCTTCTTTTCAATCACTATCGAAGCATATCCTACTATCGCTTCAGAGGATCCTTGAACGTCATAGCTAGTTGCATACTTTAACAGCCTACCTCCAGACGCTCCCATCTTCTTCGCGGCTATGATCATCGTGGCGACCGGAAGGCAACCGCACATAGTATAGTTGTTTTCGCGAACTGATCTAACAAGCCCCTCCGCGTCTAGGGATAATATCTTATCGATTAGGGACTTATCGGTCTGATAAATCCACCTTAAAACCTTTTCAATAGGTCTTGTTCCAGCGGGCGTGTAGCCGTAAATGGCGCCGTAATGCGTGAAGTCCGTGCTGCCGAGCACGACGATGTCTCTTCCAGTCTCATTCGCAGCTTTAGAGATCGCGTCTCCAACGTTCACGCACATGTCATAGTCTCCATAGCCAACCGTGATAGGAACTATCCTGAAGCCATCGCCATATACGTACTGTAAGAAGGGGAGCTGAATCTCTATGGAGTGTTCTCCCTCATGCGCAGCTGGATTTACATCCACAAAATCTGAATGCTTAACGATACTCCTCGCGAGCTCCGCATCAACATTCACGTCACCCATGGGCATTCTCCAGACAGCATCAAGCATAGTGGCGAATCCGGGATTTCCAGAGTGGCTGACCCCTAAAATCACGAATGTTTCTGGCCTTCCATCCTTGGCCAAGTAATAATATACATGAGATGCTATCGGTCCGGAGTAGACGAGTCCGGCATGGGGGACAACGGCGCCGACTATTCTATGCATTCCACTCTCAGATACTCTAGGCTTATCGCCGATTCCATGTTTTGAGAGGAAGCACTTTTCGATCTCGTGTCTTTCCTCCTCAGCTTCGAAGGGATGGAAGCCCCATGCGGAAGGTCTTCTAATATACATACGCGTCTCCTCAAGTTACATTTATACATCGTCATAATATAAAATAGTAATTTCACAGAGCCTTACGAGAGGAGGGCGTCTTGAAGGAGGATATGTCTCCAACGGAGATTCAACTCTACGAATATTTAAGGAAGGCTGGCGAGGTTCCGACCTCGAATATTCCGAGGAGACTGATGGGAGCGCTTCCCAGCCTCATCAGAAAAGGGCTTGTTGAGGTCTACAAGAAGCAGACGATTCTCTGGTCGGCGAAAAAGACGAAGTTCGTCAGGGTTAAGATGTTGGAGGCAACTGTTAAATAGCATATTTTTAATCGAGAATTTCAGCTATAGTTTTCTCATCCATAACATATAATAGGATCTGAAGCAAAGATTTTGTTCAAATCTCATCTCTCGCCGGGCCCGTGATGTTATGACCGGGAAGAGGTCGAGATTAGAGATATATCTTGACGTTCTCGAGGAGATAAATCGAGGAGTCAGTAGACCGACGAATATCATGTACAGATGTAACCTGTCATGGCGTCCCCTAAAAGAGATCTTAAGATCTCTTATGGAAAAAGGCTTGATTAAGGAGATCAAGCAGGACAATCATAGATGCTATATTCTAACAGAAAGAGGAAGAAACGTGCTATTCAGCCTTAAAAAACTAATGTACATATTTTATTCTCCGAGAAAAGAAGAACAACACATGAGTAATCTAGCACCTTTAATTCCGATGCAATATTATCGCTCAGTCTAAAACATTCTATCCCGGTAAGAATAACCCAGAAGCTTGCAGCTTTACTCGGTATCTCTTAAGGATCGACGCGTAAACAATCGTTCTCTCATACGTAACTGGTGCTTCTCAGAAATTAACTCCCGCATCGTATTGGCTGCTGTCTTTCATCCTCCTTGTTTTGCTAAGTATACAACCGTTGCTGCTAAAATGATAGTTATTATAATGAAGATTACTGTTAGATTCCTGTAAAGGATGAGTTCATCTCCCTTCATCTTTAGTTCTTCTTTGAGCTCTTGGATCTCTAAGTTTGGATTTTTATATTTCTCATGCTTGATTTTTTAGTTAGAGGAGCATGTTAATAAACATGGGGTTTAAGCCCTCATTCTAAGCTAAAGAATTCGCACCAACGGGAAATGGCTAATTTTCCTTCTTTCAAGTAATTAGCCATAAGGCGATAATTTTTCAAGATTATTGGTGAGGTTTGAGAAGCTTAGAGGTTACTAGTTCTTTTGATATGTTGCATAGTTTTTGGTCTGCAGTGTAAAGTGTGGCTTTCAGTTTCATCGCTGCCGCTATGTACAGGGAATCATAGATTGTTATGCCCTTTGTTAGAGATATCTCAGCGGCTTCATTTGAGAGCTCTCTGGTTTCGAGTATATTCATAGCGTCATATATCTTCGTCAAGTCTTGAATTGCAGATTCTGCCTCCTCCATTTCTAAGTCCCTGTGGATTCTGGTATGCTTCCAGATGGCGTTTAGGCTTTCAGCCAGAGCTATATCCACAGTATATAGGGAA
>JAGGZB010000063.1 GCA_021162225.1 Candidatus Bathyarchaeota archaeon
CTTCCCGAATCCAGTCTTGTAAGCTGTGCGCCAAACAGCCTCTACAAGCGCCGCTGCATTTCCAAATCTCAGATCTAAACCTTGAAGGTCCTCTTCTGGAATGTATCCTCTCTCGTTAAGCTCCATCGCCGCGGCTATCGTTGAACCTAGGCTTATAGGGTCTAATCCGAGCTCATCGCAGTAATGGTTCGCCTTCACGATTGCGTCTAGATCCTTAACTCCTGTGGAGCTTCCAAGAGCCCATATTGATTCGTATTCGGGCCCTTCGGAGCTCAGAATCTGGAATGGACCGGATTTGACGCTTGTAACCCTTCCACATCCGATTGTGCATCCCCAGCATGCTCTTCTACTCGTTAGATATGTTTCAGCAAGTTTTTCACCGCTTATCTTCTCCGCATCTGGGTTAACGCCTGTCTGCCAGTTCTTATATGGTAATCCCCCAGCATTATTAATCACGTTGACTAATATTGCGGTTCCGTAAGTCGGTAATCCCTCGCCAGTAACTGAGTTCTTCCTCATCTTATCGAGGCATTTCTGCGATATCTCCTTAAACTTGTCCGGATCGGCGACTTGGACTTTCTTATTCCCAGAAACAACTATTGCTTTTAGCTTTTTAGAGCCCATAACCGCGCCCAGACCGGTTCTTCCAACTGCTCTATGCTCATCGTTCATTATGCATGCCATATGAACCATGTTTTCTCCGGCTGGACCTATACACGTAACGCTTGTGTTTTTGCCACCAACTCTCTTCTTTAAGATTCTACATGTATCGAGGACGTTTTTGCCCCATAGATCACTTGCGTCTCTAATCTCTGCCTCTCCATCCACAATAGATAGATAGACAGGTCTGTCCGAGCATCCTTCAACTACAACCATGTCGAATCCTGAGAATTTCAGAAATGGCCCCCACTCCCCGCCTGAATTACCGCTTCCAATAGAGCCTGTAAGCGGAGATCTAAGAGCCATAACATGATATCTTCCTGACGATGGAAAGCCCGGAACTCCCGTACCCGGCCCCGTTGCAAAGATCATGACGTTTTCTGGACCTAAGGGATTTATGTCCTTCGCAGAGATCCCTTTAGATTCATATTCCTTGAGGTATTGATAAAGCAGATATACGGAGTATCCTTTTCCACCAAGATATTTTTTAGCGACGTCGTTAGATATAGGTTCATCCCTCAAAGTTCCAGCTGTAAGATCAACTCTCAGAATCTTTCCCATATACCCATTCGGCAATTTAATCGCCTAAATAAATATCAGTCCCAGAATATTTAAAATTTAAACTAACAACCCAGTTAAAGACTTATGCTTATAAAAATCAAGGCAAAATCCCGTTATTCTATTTCGCGACTCTTTTATTTGTTCTTGCTGCGAAATGGATTAGAATTTGCTTTTGAGGAATTTAAACGGGAACAGGTATTCCTCGGCACCAATTTTCTGTGAACTTTAAATTTTCTTACGATCCAAAATTTAAACACATATCGATAGATAAATTGTTAAACAATAGAGGTCTTGTTCATGGGCGTGGTTACTCTTTCATCGTAGTTGTCATTTCTCAAGATGTAAGAAAAAGCTGGGCTTGAAGCCTCTTGTCAGAAGATCGTGTTGTAGAGAAGAGATGAGTTGTGTCTCTTGTTCCACAAAGAGCCATAAAAGAAATGGGAGGTTTCGTTAAAGGGTTTAGACACTCAAAATTTGAGGGATGAAGAGGGCCAGACTTAATTCTCATCGATTCTTATGGGAGAATCGAACACTTTGCTGAAGACCCTTTGGCAGACAAGTTCCTCCATTGGCTGTAACGATTGCGATTATCAGTTTGTTTCTCCATATGCCTTTCAGATCACGGAGCTCCCCTTGTTTTCCATAATCCGTAGATAATTTTACTGTAGGAAGAAGAGCATCAGATGTTTATTCGTATGATGCTACGTTAATTTTTATCATCTTTTCTTTGGGTTCTTTTTATTCTTTATCGTCAGATTACTTCCGTAATCTAAAATTCTTTCCCTTTTTTATTCTAGGTGGATTATCGGCATGATAAAATTTTTTATTCTCTCTGAATACCGAACCTTACGTAGCGGTATTGATCCTCCATCCTCAAATTGGACGATGGGTTGCTGTCTCCTCTTTTTAGGTAGCAAATGCGCCCGACCGGCTTTGATGAACTCTAAAATCTTCGTTCTGTGCGGTTCGGGTGGAAGCCATTCTTGAATGCTTTCCAATATTTTCTCTAGAGGCATAAGTATGGGCAGTGGTTTCCCGATGCGCTTTTTCTCATCTTTTCCCCAATCCCTCAAACCTTTCACTTTGCCATAAAGCTCTATTAGATCTAAGCATCTTTCCTTGTAGGCTCTTAGCGAAGACTCAAGTTCACCTGCGATCCTTCTTATCTCTTCAGCTGTCTCAAGAATTTCTTCTAGACGGCTCTTAGGCATTCCTCGTGAGATCCATTTATAGATCTTCTCTGCTGATTCCTCAGCTTTCTTTGTCTCAGGAGCTTTAATCTTTAAGGCTTCCTCGAGTATCAGTTTAAGTCTCTCCCTGAATCTCTCGTACTCTCTGAGTCTATCTTCCATACGTTCTATCATGTACAAAGCATCCTGAACTAGGCCGCGTATTTCCTCCGTTTCATGAGGCTTAAGACAGCTGCTACTTAGCATTCTGCGGAGCTCATCTATAGTGCCGCATACATCGCTAAGTTTTGTCTCCCTCAATTCTGTTGCCACCGTCTCTTAGAAATAACTCGAACCACCAACACTATTGGAAATGACATGACATTTCAAAAGAAGTTGCCCTATTTCTCCTTTATTAATACTGTTTTCTCAGAATCCAAAGATATTACCAATTATAGAGGAAAAGATAAAAAGGGAAGTTTGGGATCTGAAACTTATAATCTCATAGTCTAAAGGGATTCTCTCAGATACTCAACGTCCCTCTTTAGGGTTTCCATTACTTTCTCGAGAGGTAGGGACCTCCACCCTTCAAACTCATCTTCTATCGAGATTGCTCCTTTGTATCCACTTGACTTGAGCTTTCCAATAACCTTCGAGAGGTCTATGTCTCCATCGGGTAATGGAACAAGCTTTACCTCTCCGGGTTTCCTTCTCTCCTCCTTTCTTTCTGTTTTCCCATTCTTCATGTGGGTATGTGCTGTCAGCGGAATGATCTCCTCGATTATCTCTTTAACCTCTGAGAGTCTATATCCGAACCAGTAGAAGTTTCCAGTATCCATATTTATCTTTAGGTTTTCAGAATTTACTCCCTCGATTATTCTTTTTAGAATGTCTATATTATTTGTTATTCTTCCATGATTCTCTAACGCTAGGATTATTCCTTTCTCTTCCGCATATGAAGACGATCTCTTCAGTCCGTCGATAATCATTTTTATGCTTTCCTCCATTGTGACTCCTTCACGCGGCTCTCCCCCAAAGACTCTGACAACGGGACATCCTATCGCAGCTGCAGCGTCTATGCATTCCATGACGCCTTCAACTTGTCTCTCGAAGAGGCTCTTCTCTGTCTGGACAAAATTGTTCCCTGCATTTACGCTCAGAATCTCAAGTCCATAAGACTCAGCCTTCGAGGCGGCTTCTCTGACTGATTCAGGCTTGAAGCTTATGGTTCCCTTGAAGATCCCTTTATAGAAGGTTGGATTATATATTTCTAATCCATCTAGCCCCAGACTCTTCACTCTAGAGAGTACTTCCTCGTAATTCATATCGCTAAAGATCAGGGTTGTGATACCAAGCTTCATCTTCAATCACTCCTTAAATCTGGTAGGGAAGCTAATATATTAAACTTAACTTAAGAGAGATGCTTGAGGGATTACGTGTGTTTGATGAGAAGTGCAGAAACATAATTGTCGTCTCAGCCCATCCAATGGCGGCTGATGTTGGAGTTGGAGGTATCATGGCTCAAGCAGTAAAGAAAGGATTGAATGTTCACCTAATCGTTATGTCTAGGGGAGAGACAGGGGTGCCCGGCATACCGCGTAACATTTTAGCAACGTTAAGAGAAGAGGAGCAGAGAAAAGCGTGTAAAGAACTCGGGGTAGAGAATATTCACTTCTTAGGGTTCCGATGCAATGAAATATATGATACGCGAGAGACAAGACTCGCGCTAATAAAAATCTTTAGAAGATTAAAAGCTGATGTAGTTATAACCCATACAGAACTTGACACACATCAAGATCATAGAGCTACAGCCTACGCTTCTTTTGCCGCGGCTAAATGTAGTTCTCTTCCCGCAATAGACGTTGGGGAAGAAGCATACACCGTAAGAAGAGTCTTCACGTACGGATTGCCGGGATATAATCCTACCTTCAAACCTGAGATATATATCGATGTAACTCCTGAGATCGAAGCGAAGAAAAGAGCTCTTAAGTGTTATGAAACCTCATACAAGAATCTAGGCTGGAGCCCAGAAAGATGGGTTGACTTCTGGCTCTCCCAAGATCGTCTCTTCGGAGCTGAATCCGGCGTCATGTTCGCTGAAGGACTTAAATCCTTCTATAGCTCCCACATAGAAACAAGAGCCTATAGGCTTTAGTTTCCGCACTACCAATAAAGTTCATGACGTAGATCTCCAGAAACACCATTAATTTATCATTTCAAATGTCTAACTTCTAATGGCGGTATTGATTTTATACATCGACTTTTCTTGGCTCTCTCATATCATATCTATTATTCCGTAAATTCTCTATCTTAAAGAAGGGATACTTGTCCGAAGTGAAGTGTTGATGCGGCCGCCGGGATTTGAACCCGGGCTGTCGGCTCGGGAGGCCGATGTCCTAACCAGACTAGACTACGGCCGCCATTCGACGGATTGGTTAACTTGCTTATATATGTTTAAATAAACTTTGTTCATCAATATTTCGCTTCTTCTCAAAAGATAAGAATTCATCTTTTCCATCGCTTCTTCTAAACTATAAAAAAGGATATCCAAAGGGGGCTAGGTGTTTTAAAAATCACTGATTATATCGTAGGAACTGGAGAATTGAGTGTCATGCTTGGTCTTAACTTTAATCGTTCAATTTATATCTTCAACCATAGTAGCAATCCCATTATCAATCCGTAAATCGCCAGCGCCTCTGCCAATGCTACGATTATGAAGTTTCTAAAGAATGTTTCAGGTTTCTCGGTTGCTGC
>JAGGZB010000068.1 GCA_021162225.1 Candidatus Bathyarchaeota archaeon
AAAAGAAATGGAAGAAGAATCCAAAGAGCTGTGAGGCAACTCGTTAACGATGATGCTTCATACTCCACAAAAGGGGAAAAACAGTCTCATTAAACCCTGAAAGAAATAAAGAAATCGTAGAGTTCATTAGGGGCTTCGTAACTCAGAATAATTCCCAATTATTGCGGCAATAAGATGCTTTTCTCTTCAAATTCATTCTCCTTATTCTATCTTTCTGAGACGAACATTCCTAAGCGAATCTTTCCTTCCAACTAGCCGCGAAGGACTATCCTCTCCAAACCAGTATATAATTTCTCAAGATCATTAATCGTGGCTATCACGGAGAAAAATGCTAAAATATTTTTTCTTCACAATATTAACGATGCCGAGTATGCGCGTCCTCACAGGAGGCGCGAAAAACTCGGCCAGCTAAAGGCCGGAGAGATAACATCCCATATACCCCCAGATAGTGGAAGGCGGCGATGCTCTTATTATGTCAAGCAATCTCTTCGCCATAAACCCTAAAGTCGTAAGCAAGCCTGAGGAAATTAAAGATCTGATAGAGGCTATTGAGTACATATGTGAGAAGGATGGACTAATGTTTTTTAGGAAGTGCAAATAAAAGATGTAATGGGGTTGCCCGAAAAAGTAGCCGGGGTAGCCTAGCCTGGTTTGGGCGCCAGACTCATAATCTGGAGAACTCCAAAAAGGAAAGGGTCCAGAAGTCGCGGGTTCAAATCCCGCCCCCGGCACTATGGCATGAACCCCCGGCAAATTTCTACTTTCGCTTTCTGAAGAGCTGGACGCCCTCCACTTCGCAGACATATTCGAATCCTCTTTCAACGAGGTTCTTCGCCTCCTCCACGGTCTTAGCCACCTTACACACGTATTCTTCCTCTTCATTCTTGAATAGGACCTCTTCAAGCTGCACATAGATCAGCGTGTTCTTGATGTTTTTGTAACCGAGAAGCCGCATGACATAGAGGATGTCCTTTGTCTGGTGATAGAGCATGGTTGCCTTCCAGTGTCTAAGCGTATGAAACGTGATTCGCTGTAGCCTTGGATTTTTAAGTTTGTATGCGAGGCGTCTACGCTGTCTCTCGAATGTTCTTCGGAGATTGCGGAGGCTTCCATAGCCGAATAATCCGCCTCTTCTGTCTCTGCCGTTCTTGAGTTGCAAGAGCATTCCAATCAGCTTTTCTGAGACGCTGAATATGCATGGATGGCTCTTCTTTTCAGGCTTTATCGTTATTGTCCGTCGCTCTGGGTCTATGTCTTCCTATCTGAGATTGTATGCTTCGCCTGCCCTCATTCCGGTTTCTTTGAGCAATTGGAGAAAGGCGCTAATGGGTCTGCTGCATCCAGCGATTAATGCGTCGATTTCCTCCTCGTATGGAATGAAGGGGAGACTTTCCGTTCTTTCAAAGGCAGGCGGCTTCCATGAGCCGCCGGTCATCATCAGAAATGACGTGTAGGCTTGAACGGCCAGCTCTTTTCTTGCGTTGCTCCATCCATCTTGCCTTGCTATAGTATCCTTTACGGATTCTGGATCGTATAGGTTGGCTCCGCGCTGTGCAAGCTGCCGTAGGAGCTTCACGCGGGTCTCAATCGTTGATGGGGCGTAACCATTCTTTTTGAGATACCAAGCAAAGTTGAAGAGTAGGCTCTTAAGATCCGTTGTGGTCTCCCGCGTCTTAGGGACCCCTTTGGGTTCTTCTTTCACCTCCACCAATTTTTGAACCGCCCTTCTCGTGGCGGCGTAGCTTGTTATGCCGTTGCGGACTTTAAAGATTTGCCGTGTTCTCGGATCCGAGAAGCAATAACCGCATTCTTTGCAGATGTAGCGTTGCACCATGGAGCCATCCGCTAATCTGCGCTTTCCATCCTTGAAGACGCATAAAAACTCTTGTGATAGTGTGCTCATTTTTAGGCTAAAGACCATATTTTTGAGCCATGAACCTCTCTTCTCTCAACTTTAACGTATCCATGAGATTCAAGTTTTGCAAGCAATCTTGAAGTCGCCATTTTTGCACTATCATCATAATTCCCGAATATTACTTCAGTAAGCGTTTTTTGATCGGTTGGACCATGCTCTTGTAAGTAGCGTAACAGAATAACGTCTATTTTCCTTTGATTTTGGAAAGAGATCCATTAATTCTAATTCCATATCCTTCTCTAACTGCTCGATCCCTACCCATCTCAGAACTTGCTCTTTCGTTATTAGTGGGAGTGGAGCTTTCCATCTTCCCTGAGCCTCTAGCTCCTCGTACCAATTTTCCAAGCATATCCGGATATATTTCTTGAATCGCCTAAAGATCCCCCTAGATAGTCTAGCTATTTCAAAGAAGGCATCATTTTCAAAAGGAGCCGGATATTTAACCTTCTGGTCATCAACAATAAATTCCCTAGCAAAGTTTTTTATGTAGAAGTCAAGAAGTTGTTGTGGAGTTAAAGGCTTGATCTCATAAACATCTACCTTTCCATGGAAGAAATGTCCCTTAAAAAGCTCCTTTTGCACAAAAAGAACAAAATTAACGTCGAAACATTCAGGTAATATAATTTCTTCCCATAATTTCTGAATTTCCCTAAGATCCTTAAACATTTCAGCGTGATTTTCCTTGCTATAATCAGGTAAATCTATCAAAACCGTCTTAAATACTCTAAGAATATCTACCAGAAATTCTTCATGCTTTTCTTTCCCTAAGCTTCCGAGCTTATATTTAACTGCTTCAAGAAAGGCATAACCTAATTCTTTATAAGGATCTCCACCATATTGAAGAATCCTATCAACTTTAAAGGCCTTGTCAGATCCAAAATTCCTTTCAACCCAGGAGATTAAGGCTTTCCGACCTAATTTATTTTTCAGGATATGTAACCATTCTTCGCTATATTTTTCAAGAGTATCTTCATAAAATTCTATTTGTTTAAAAACTTCTTTTCTTCCGGTCCATTTTAAGCTGATAGACTTTTCAAGTTCATTGAATAAAGCAAACCATAGAGCTGTTTTACCAGATCCCTGTAATCCGATAACTGCAATTAGTTGCCCTTCCCCGTACTTCAGTCGGTTAAGAAGCTTCTTAGCCTCTGGAGTCCAATAATACATTTTATTGTCAAAATCTTGTTCACTCGTTAGAGTAGAGCACCATCTGTAAAGATCCCATG
>JAGGZB010000042.1 GCA_021162225.1 Candidatus Bathyarchaeota archaeon
GGTAAATTAGTGGCGGTCTTGGGATTAGCGTTTAAACCGGGAACTGACGATATAAGAGAGTCTAGAGCTATTAAGCTTGCCGAAAAGCTTCTGGGAAAAGGTGCAAAAGTTAGAGTACATGATCCAAAGGCCATGGATAACGCTAGAAAGATCTTGGGCGATAGAGTTGAGTATGCTGCCAACCTTGAAGACTGTCTAAGGGATGCGGATCTATGCATCTTGGCGACGGAATGGCCGGAGTATAAAGGGCTAAGCCAAGAAGACCTGATAAGACTCATGAAGTCACCGGCCCTACTTGACTGCAGGAGGATTTACGATCCGGAAAAATTCCGGAAGGTAAGGTTCGCGGCAATAGGTCTGGGCTGACCTCTTATCCTAACCTTACTCAACTTAGACATCTAGCTATCTTCTAGGGAACGGATTCTTCGGGAGAAGACAACTCTGCTGAAATTAAAGCCCTTCTCCGATAACAGGAGGCTAAATGGCCAACAAAGCGGTAGGATCGCTAGGTGAGCGTGGAAAATGGGGATGGTGAAGAATTGGAGTCAAAATCTTATAGATAGGTCCAAAGAGGTGGAAGCGTTAAAGCAGGGCGTTTCTCATCTTTGAATATCTGCGTAAGCAAATATGGACGTATGTCGATGAACTCCTTCCCAACTTATTGGCGTCTAGACCGTTTATTATAATGAAGTTTAGGGTTAACGTCAAAGTAGCAGTAATGCCCTGCTAGTTTTGACGCCTCTCTTTAGGTCTAATGTCATTCCCTCCACCTAGGTTAATCGAAGAGATGAAGAAGGAGTTGCTCAGCAATCTGTTGATAAAATTCAAAATAATACTTCTATTAAGTTGCCAACTTGCTGATCGTATAAAAAGCTTATCTAAAGCATTCACCTAACTAAAGTAATAGAATGGAGAGGCCGTGGAGATGAACATTCACAGACCGCTATCCGAATACTTCAACGAGAATTCAAGTAATTTTCAAAATTCTTATTCCTTAATCTTCAGCCTGGTGGGTTTAGATGCCGAAGAAGCGTGATAAAGCTAGGAGGAAGGTTAAGGAGAAACGTCCAAGGAAGAAGCTTTTGCTCTTTCTAGCAGCAATCATTTTTATTATTGGAGTGGTCTCCTACTTCGGATTCCATGGTTTATCTCAGAATACCGAAACTGAAATACGGAAAGCCGCGATAATTGATGGCTTATCTGAAGATTTACCGAGTCTAAGTTTGATAAATGAAATGTCAAAGATTTTAAAATCATCGGGGTATGAGGTCACGGTATTTAGTGGTAACAGGGTGAATGTGGAGCTTTTTAAGAACCTGCCGAAGATGGGTTCAAATTAATTATTATGAGGCTTCATGGTGGCAGGATTCGGCAGCCCATAGGATTGTTCATCGGCTCAGGGATATTCGCTGAACCATTTAGCGAGGGGAAGTATGAATACGAGTATTATTCAGGTTACTTCCTGAAGGGTGTAGCGTATATCGGTGGAAAAGAATACTTCGTCATAACGCCTGCATATGTTTCTGAAAAATTTCAAGGAAAGTTCCCAGGCTCAGCCATAATAATCTTAAGCTGCTACTCCATGTGAGACAAAGTACTAGCATCCTCATTTATAAAAAGAGGGGCATCCATAGTCGTCGGCATAGACAAAAAGCAGATATACGATACCTCGATAGAGTTGGACTCGAACTCGTCAAACAAATCTCTCAAGGCGTAAGCATAGAGGAAGCCGTCTCGAAGACGATGGAGAAGATAGGGCCAGATCCAACGACAGGCGCTAAGCTACTTTATGTAAAACGCAGCTAGAAACTGTTCTGAAATATTTTTCTTCGGGGCTTTTATCTCATTTCTTGTGACGCTTGCATCAATTACAAGCTTTACCTGTTCTCTCTTTCCTCCCTTAGCCATCTTACAAGAGCCTCCGTCGATATCTTCCTAGCCCTGCCCTTAATCTCGTCAAGCTTTCTCGCCGCATCTTTTGTAAGCACCATTGTAGTGTCACCTATACAAAGCTAATTTAAAAATCGTTACAATATGTTAAAACTGCACACCAAAGCGTCTTCCCGTGAAATCTTTTCTTAAGATTCTTATGATCATGTTAATGCGTAGTTTGATTGCTTATGTCATGGTAGTCTGCATGTTCTTCAAGAAAAATGCATTATCGAACTAACCCTAACATAATAGAACGAGGTTAATTGCAGTTTTGTTAAGGCTCTCATTGGGGAATTTTATTCCAGCATTATTGATCTTACGCCCATTTTATTGGCTATTTCTGCTTGTTTTTTATCCAATGTTACAAGTATTGCTTTTTTGGCGAGAGCTTGTGTGATAAAGAGAGAGTCATATATTGTTGCATCATTTTTCAATGCTATCTCGAGCGCTTGGCCGAGGTATATATCTTGCGGCTCTATTCTCAGCGCGGTTCTTCTTAGCTTGAGTAGATCTCCTAAAATGGTTAGAGCCTTGTTTTCGTCTACGTCTTTCAATAGTTTTGCTCGTTTCCATATCGAGTTCGCTACTTCTTTTATGGCGAGTTCGATAGTGTATGGTTTCTCGCGTAGTATCTCCCTCACTCTTTTCCATCCTTCCTCCTTTAATAGAAATGCGGCTAGCGCTGATGAATCAATGACTTTCTCGGTCACTTCTTATCCACCTGGCCACAGTGCCTCTGGGAAGTTCAGGAACGTCCTTTAAATGTTCCTCAATTCCCTTAAGAGTTTCTTCAAGTTCGAGCTGGGTTATCTTCTCTTCGATAAACTTTCTGATTAGCTCGCTCCAATTGATTTTGCTATACTTGTCCATCTTATCTTTGAGGTTTTTGGGAATCCTAACACTTATGACCGTCGACGTCATCAATCGTTTACATTGATGTATTACATTATTTATAAACATTTTTGTCATGCAACCTGTAGGATCATCGTCAACCAAGACATATCATGAATTTTTTACCCATTATTCTCAAGACTTCATGTACGTTTTCTATAGTCTCTGTACCCGTTACTCACCCTAGACGGTATATCCATAGATTGGAGTTCGCTTATGCAGCCATCCGATGATTTTCCAGCTCGACGAGCGTGAATCCTAAAATATTACTGTAATACTTTATTACTGTATGAAGGTAAGAAAGAGCTTCACGATCGATAAGGAGCTTCTCAGGGAGCTTTCGGAATTCAGATGGAGGAGTAGGATTGAGAGTTTGAGCGAGGCGCTTGAGCGCGTCCTGAGGCTTGGGCTAGACTCTCTTAAGTCTATGCAGGAGATCGAGGAGGATGAGAAGGTTCTGGAGCAGAGGAGAGTCAATAACGAGGCTTATGCTAGAATCGAGGGGGAGCTAGATCGGTATAAGGGGAAGTACGTCATAATTGCTCTCGGCAGGCTGATAGGAGCTGCGGATAGCTTCGGGGAGGCGGTGGAGATCTTGAGAAGAAAGGCGCCGGAGGCTAAACATGCCATAGTTAAGAGGGTAGGCAGAGAGGAGGAGGTTGAGAGGGAATGGCCTGGGCTACTAGAAAGGTTAAAGTGATCAATTGTTGGAGATATCTAGAGGACGAGCCGCCGATCCCATCGATTAGGATTCGGGTTCGTGGAGTTAAAGGGAGCCTAGAATCAGACTTCAGAGTAGATACTGGCTACCCCGGGCAACTTCTTATCTCGACAGATCTCTATGAAAAATTGGGGCTTTACTTAGCTGAGTTGCCTGAGAAAGAGTTTGGAGTGTATAGGACGGCTTCAGGATTGGTTGAGGTGAAGAGGAGTCAAGCATTAGTCACGATCCCCGGTCTAGAAGCTGATGTGGAGACGTTAGTAGAAACTCCCCGTCGTATTCTCTTCAAAAGAAACCTAGTCGGTAGGGGGTTGATCAATAAGCTCAGATTATTGTTAGATGGTGCGAAAGGAGAGGACTGCGTCATCGAGTATGAATAATAATGGGTGCGGTATCCGTCTTTCATAATTCTATAACTCTAAGAGTTCTGAAAAAGGTTCTCAGAAGCTTGCGTTCATTTGGGCTCCTCGACGTAGAGCATGAACAGTATTGTTGTGAGTATTCCTAGGACTCCGGCTATCCAGAATGGTAGGGCTATTCCTTGGATTTGTTGGGATGCGATCTGGTAAGTTTGAGTTGTAAGGATTTGAGTTAGCCATCCTCCGAAGATTGACCCGGCGAAGACTCCTCCGTTCATGAAGAACTGCTGGATCCCGAAGATCGATCCCCTTATCTCCTGCGGGGTTAGGTCTGCTTGGAGGGCGCGCATGGCTGGGACTGATACGCCGAAGGTCATGCTCGCGGGGATGGCGAGGGCGAGGAGGAGGAGCGGATCTCTGATCAGTGGGACTAGGAAGAAGACCCCCCTCCCTATCAGGTATCCTAGGACTATAGTGGGTTTTCTTCGCTTGAGCTTGTCGGTTATGTAGCCTGAGAGGAGAGATACGGGCAGGGCGGCGGCCGATGAGACGGTGTAGAATATTCCTATGTATGTGGGGTCCTTTACCACGAGTTCGATTATGTAGACTATTAGGGCTGTTTGAAGTATTCCCATCCCGAACCCGTTCACAGCTCCGTTAAAGTACATGGTCTTCAGGCTTCTGGAGACGGTTTTCGGAAGGGATCTTAGAACGGATTTAACCTCGTTGAACCCCGCCCTGAGGTCATTCGAGTTCGAAGGCTTTGAGATCTTTGGAAGGAAGATCAGCGTGCTCAGGGAGCCCAAGGTCATGAAGGCTAAGAATATTATCGGCGACTTGAGCGCTGTTACGTAGTCTGCTCCGCCGAAGAAGATTATCCAAGCCTTATAGACGCCGACGCCTATCCCCGGGCCCAGGAGCTCTGCTATCAGCATGGAGGCGACGTATGCTGAGAGAGCCTTACCCCTCTGCCACCTCCTAGTAACGTCTGCGAGATATGCTTCCGCCACGGGCCAGACCATCGCCGATCCCGCTCCCTGAACCGCTCTGA
>JAGGZB010000139.1 GCA_021162225.1 Candidatus Bathyarchaeota archaeon
ATTTCCTGCAGAAACTGCATGTATACTCTTTGAACCCTCTCTGCAGCTGGACCTGAACCCTCAACTACTCCTTTTTCCGTAACTTTCACTCTGTCCATAACCCATATGAAACCTTCTTTTTCATATAGCTTTACCATTCTTGGAAATACTCTCTCGAGTCTCTCAGCCAAGCCCCTAAGATCAAAGGCTTTTTGAGCAGATAAAATTCGTGCAACAGTGTTTCCGCTAATAATAACCCTAGAGAAGAAGTGCGACTCGGAATCTTTAACATCTGAGATTATCAGATTAAGGCTTTCCGGGTCTAGACCAATCAGTGTTCCCGTATATGTCTTATTGTCTACAGTAACTACCGTTACCGTCGTATCTATAAGCGCGGATACTTCACTATTAAATCTTCTCTGAGCCATTGACATACAGATCAGCCTCGTTCTATCTTGTATATAAGAGGCTTATTATCTTTCCCCATCTTCTATACGAAAACTAACCTGCTGAATCTCTTGCTTGAGAATTATGGACATGTTTGGCGGCACATCTCTATAGACGACAACGTTAGATCCGATCCAGCTGCTATAGCCAACTTTTACACCGGGCATAAAGAGCACGCCTACATCAGTCTTCACACGGTCACCTACTACTATGCCCATCTTTCTCAGATCCGTGTCGATCGTTTTATCTCTAATCCTCATTTTGACCGTTTTCTCATCGAGGCGTCGATTGGCTATGATCGTTCCGACTCCAAGATCACAACCTTCACCTATGATACTGTCACTAATATATGATCCGTGGCCCACCCTAACCCCATTCATTAAGATACTGTTTTTCACCTCAACTCCGCTATCAATATTAACTCTCCTCCCGATGCTTGAGTAAGGCTTGATGCAGCTATTTGGCCCTATGCTGGATTCTTCACCTACATAAACTGGTCCCTTAATGTAGGTTCCGGAGCAAATTATCGCTTCTTTTCCAACATAGACAATTCCTTCGACATGCACTCCATCCTCGATAGTCCCCGCGATGCTAGATTCAAGCTTATTTAAGACGCGCATATTTGCCTCTAGTAGATCCCAGGGTCTTCCAATATCAAGCCATTCTTCAGAGGGAGCCCGCGTAGCGATTACTTTTTCACCGCTCTTTATAAGTATCTTAATAGAGTCTGTTATTTCCCGCTCTCCCCTTTGGGAGATGCCGGTCTGCTTTATGGCCTTGAATATCTCAGGCGAAAAGACATAAATGCCCGCGTTTATCTGTCTGCTACGCACGGTTCCGGGATCCGGTTTTTCAATGATCCTAACCACGTTATTTCCGTTGAGCTCAACCACTCCATATTGCTCGGGATTATTTACCTCAACCGTTGTTAGAGTAGCTGCGGGATTCTCTCTCGAATGCATGTTCAGGGTTGATTTGATTATTCTGGAACTTACAAGTAAATCGCCATAAGTTGCTAAGAAGTCTCCATCAACGTGATCTTCAGCCAGTTTAAAAGCATCTGCCGTTCCCATTATCTTTTTTTGATGAAGATACTCGATCTTCATCCCTAGTCTCGAGCCATCTTCAAAATACTTTTTGATGTAATCAGATTTGTAGCCGACAACGAGCAAGACTTCCTCTATGCCGCAGTCCTTCAGAGCTTCGAGGTGATGCTCAAGTAGCGGTTTTCCGCCCACTGGAATCATATGCTTTGGACGGGTAAATGTAAGGGGACGCAGTCTTTGTCCTTCACCAGCAGCTAAAACTACCGCCTTCAAAGCTTTCACAGTATTAAAAATCATTATTGAAGAATTAAAAGCCTTATTGTTTCCGTCCTGCTTGGATCTCAAATAACCTTATTAAAATGTGAGACTAATAACAATAAGTGGTAGATTTTAGCCCGGAGCGATAATCATTCATGGAGATAGATAAGAAGCGATTCAAAAAGATGTTTCCGAACCTAGCTAAAGAGATATTTAGTGGAGAAAATCGGATAACTATCACGTCCATTAGGTCAGATATTGATATGGGAGAGAAAACAGCCTCTATGAGCTTTCGAGGATATAATCCGGACGTTATAGATTTTCTAAGAAGGTGCGATAATGAGAAACAAGCATATGAGATAATAGACTACCTTGAAAAAAGGAAGGAGATAAGCGCGAAGTATGCTTCTCAGCTGAGGAAGCAGCTAAGGGAAAGGGGAGTGAGAAGCTTCGGATCTAAGAAAGAGAATGGATACTACCTCAAACAGGCGGGATTCTAGCATAGTAATCTGTAAGACCTTCATCCGAATAGCATTCGGAAGTCTTCAAGAGAATCGTAGGAACATACTTAAAAGAATAAAATATAAACATATTTTCCTAAGTGTTTGAATGCCATCCAGAGATGATGAATCGTGAACAATAAACGAAGACATGAGATCAACTTATACATCATTCTAATAGTGTTGCTCTGTTTTGCTGGTTTAAGAATATCCTATGTACAGGAGGCAGGCTGCGATTTAGATGCTAAAAATGCTTTGACGATCACTCCGGGAACCGCCGAACTATTAACAAACGGAACATACATAATAGAAGAGTGGGTTAGAAAAATCAGCATAGATCCATGGGACGCTATATCCGGCAGCGACTACTACTTGATCTTTAATAATCAATCAGAGGAAATTCAGCAAGTATCCCTCGTGTTGCCCATTAATGCCAGCGACATATCTGTTCAAGACGCGTATGGAGAATATAAAACAGGAACAAATATTCTTTTCAGAGAGAATTACATTCAAGTCGATGTAACTTTGAGAAAACCCCTGAATCCAGGAGAGAGAAATGAATTCTTGATAGCCTATAAGCTTCCGCCGAGTGAATTTCTAGTCTCGAAAAGCTGGCAAGATTATGTGTTAGAACTTGACCTGGCTAAGCCGGAGAACTGGACTGTAAATAAATTTTCGCTTATGATCTCTCTTCCTGAAGGGGCGGAGTTAAAGGACTTATCCGATGCTTCTTTCGAAGTTAAGAAAGAGGGATTATCTTTGAAGATTATTTTAACTGAACATGACGTTGTGAAATTTCATAATCCTCACATAGTCCTGGAGTATCAATACTTTATTTTCTGGAAAATATTCAAGCCCTTAATATGGGCGATCATACTTGCTTCACTTGGCACGGTGGTGTTCTTTGTTAGGAAGTCTACCCGACCCGCAGTCACCACTGTGACTGCTCCTCCCAGTGTCCTAGAGGAGTTTATCAAAGTTTATGAAGAAAGGAGGAGACTCTACGTTAATCTCCAGTCACTACAAAAGCAGTTCAGAAGAGGAAAAATTTCTAGAAAGAGATTAAAGCTTAGGAAAGAATCTTTAGATCGAAGGTTAGCAGCATTAAACAAGAGACTGATGGAGCTTAAAGAGCAGATATCCACTTTGGCTAAGCAATACAGAGAGATGCTAAGAGACCTTGAGACCGCTGAAGCAGAGATTGAGATGTTAAACACTAATATCGAACAAGTCGAGGCTAGGTTTAGACGTGGAGAGATCTCCGCAGATGCCAGAAAGAAGCTTATAGATGAGTATAACAGCATAAAAAGACGGGCTGAAGGCAGGATTTCTGAGATTCTTCTGAGACTTCAAGAAGAGATAGCATGAGATTTCCATCTTTCAAATTTTGAATCATATTCGGAATAATACAATAGAGAAATTTTTATAAATACGGCAGAAAAATGATTCAAAAAAATGCAAAATCAACAAAATAATGTTAATGAAAGATGGAAGACGTAAGTGTCGCTGAGCAACCACCTTAAACAGTTACATTAGGCTTATTCGGAATACTCAGGAGAGTTGATAGCGGTGGTTTTCATCAGCTTGGCTAAGAGAGCCTCAGCGAAAAGTAAACTTGTTCCCAACACTATCTGGAGGAGCCTCTCGGAATATTTAGGACTCTCAGAGTACGAATCGAAGGTTTATGCATCTTTAATTGAGACTGGACAAGCTAAAGCCAGAACACTAAGCATCCTCAGCGGAGTTCCGAGAACAAAAGTCTACAGCGTTCTAAAAAGACTTATAGATATGGGGCTCGTGTCTGAGATACCTGGAGAACCCAGAAAGTTTTCTCCGACTCCACCTAACGTTGCTTTAAAACCTTATCTGCAGACATATCGAGATATGGTTCAGGATCTTGAAGCTCTCATCTCAGCGTTAGAAAATGCGTTCAGAGAGGCTAGAGATAAGGAGAGCATACGACAATGCTCAGCGTGGATGATTAAGGGTAGAAAGAGAATCTTTGAAAAGATTCAAGAGATGCTGGCTATGGCGAAGAGAAATGTCTGCATAATAACTAGTGGAAATGGATTAATCCTTCTGTATAGGATGTTTAATAGAATTTTTGATGATCTTATTAGCCGATCAATAGAGGTTAAAATAATTACGCCAAGTAAACCAAATAATGAGCATATACTTCGAGAGCTTAAGTATATATGCAATGTTAAAGAATCTGATTTTCATCTCCCCATGATCATAGTAGGTGTAGATGGCGAACATGTACTTATATCCCGTTTTCAGTTCGACAACTACTTTTTAAGATCTGAAGGGGATGAAGCGATCTTCTCAAATGATCCCATACTATATAAGATTGTCCGGCTTCTATTAAGTCAAGCGATTAAGGAATCGTTGTGACCGGCAATGAATAGATGAGTCACTGCGATTATGATCTTTGCAGTTACATCATTTTTACATAAAATAAAATTAAATATGAACGGAATCAAGCCTAAGGCGACATCTATTGCCTAATAAGAATCTTGAGAATCAAAGCTCGATTAGCTTTATCGATCTGTTAATATTAACGCTTGCACAGCATGAGAAGGATCTATTTTCAATCATCAAAAGACTTGAGGAAATCTCTGAAAAACTTGAAAAGATAAGCATAGAGATGGAGAATGCTAAAAATCTCATATATAAAGACCGTGAACATCAATAAGTTATTCCACGATTTTCTTAATTACACAAAGCTTTTATTTTTCTGATATCATTTTTTGAGTTTAAGGTGACTTACTTTGGTCGAGATAAAGGTAGATGCTGAAAAATGCGTTGGTTGCGGAACCTGCGTAGATGTATGCCCCGTCGGAGTCTGGAAACTAGTGAATGGAAAAGCCTCTCCAGTAAATGTGGATGAATGTATTGCATGTCACGCATGTGAGACTCAATGCCCAGAAAATGCGATTGAGATCATAGAGTAACTCCTAAAAATCCCAGAATCTCGACTGTATTTCTTTCACCTCCCTAATGATTTTTTCCGCGATCTTATGAATAGTTATGCTGAATCTTGGGCGATGCTCCGTGACTTTAGCTTCCATACTCATCATTCGAGACAAAACAGCCGGGATTATCTTCTTTAAGAAGCTCAGGCAATAGCCGCCTTCCAATACTGCTACAAGTCTGTTTTCGCTGAGCCGCTGCGCCAGATCGATCGTCACCTGGAAAACTTTCAAGTATAGAGATGCGGAAAGTAGAAGTTCGCCAATAGGATCTTTAAAGTATCCGTCAAAACCGGCTGATACCAAAATGAATTCAGGCTTGTAAGAGAGCGCTATAGGAACCACTATGGATTTAAAAGCTTTCCAGTATGCTGGATCTGATGCGCCAAAGGGAAGAGGAATATTAACCGTGTATCCTTTACCCTTTCCTTTTCCAACTTCATCAATGAAGCCTGATCTGGGAAATTCGGAAGGATCCTCATGAAGACTGACATATAAGACCTCGTCGGTATCATAAAATATCTCCTGTGTTCCGTTACCATGATGAGCATCTACATCGAGTATTAGAATGCGGCTTAACGAGAATTTATCTATAAGATACTTAGCCGCCAAGGCGATGTTGTTAAAGATGCAGAAACCAGAGGCTGAAGCGTGACTTGCATGATGACCCGGCGGTCGGGAGATGACGAATGCATTTCTGACTCTTCCCTTCATTACCATGTCTACGGCCCTTATCGCTCCTCCAGCTGCTAAGCGTGCAACTGCATAGCTCTCCGGAGAGACTAGAGTTCCGGTTTCCTCATCCAAGATTCCTCCTCCACTATTACAGAGATTTCTCACAGCCCGAATGTATCTTAGTGAATGAACCATTTCAAGTTCGTCTAACTTTGCGATTCTAGGCTTTATGAGCATGCATCGCTTATTTTTTAATAAATTGAGATGCTTGATTCCTCTCATGATGGCCTGTAGCCTTGCTGGGGATTCTGGATGATTCCTTCCAGTTCTGTGGAGGAGGAAATATTCAGAGAAGATTATTCCCGTTCTTGATCTGCAATTGCCTATCTCGTTCACTTTGAATCGCCCTAAGTCTTTCATATGGCATAAGAAGAAAATCTCGATATAATTGTTAAATTAGCTAGGGGATATTAGAGTAGAGTGAATTAATGCTTAAAATAGGTTGAGGCGGTTAGTGATGCCTATCCTCCCAATAGATACGGGTCGGTATGGAACTCCTGAAATGCGAAGGATATTTGAAGAGGAGAATTACTTCCAAAAACTATTGGATGTTGAGGCTGCGCTTGCTTGGGCACATGCACAGGTAGGAAACATCCCTAGAGAAGATGCTGAGAAGATAATGAAGATGGCTTCAACGAAATATGTTAAAGTCAGCAGAGTGAAAGAGATAGAGAAGGAGATTAAACACGATATAATGTCGCTTGTCCGAGCCTTCGCTGAAGTATGTGGATCGAGCGGCGCATACATACATCTAGGAGCCACAAGCTATGACATCGTCGACACAGCCAAGGCTCTTCAGCTTAAGGAAGCAATAGAAGTTATAGGCAGAAAACTTGACGATCTCGAACTCATCCTCATCAAGCTTGCAGACCGATATAAAAGGACGATCATGATAGGCAGGACGCATGGAC
>JAGGZB010000125.1 GCA_021162225.1 Candidatus Bathyarchaeota archaeon
TATTATTGACCGATTCTGAGAGAAGCGGTAGACTAACTTCTGGAACAATATCGTTGACACGTATGATGTGACTTATATGAGCTAGACCGTCCCGATAGAGAGTGATAGTAAAAGATTCGGTGTAGAAGCTAGATTCCTGACCTATGACGATTGAAAAGCTAGGAATAGCAGAGACTATCAATATAATTAAAGTAAACATCCAGAGGAGGCTTTGTTTTGTAGGATGCAAATTTCATCATTTTGGAGAATATTGTAAAAAACCAAGATAAAAGTTATGAAGAAGAGAATAATGTTAATCCTTTATCCTCCATGAATCGCTGGTATAATCAATATCTCGTCGCCATTCTTTATAGGGGTATCTAATCCATTAAGCACGCTTATGTCCTTTCCATTAACGATTATTACAGCATTTGGCAATGGGCTTTCGAGATCTGGATCGATTAGAACATGCTTAAGAGCCTTAGATGTACACGTTAATTTCTGAATAATCTCTTTCAATCTCACGTCACCTTCAATCTTCAACTCTGCTTCTTTACTTCCGTAGGCTACTCCGAAGATCCCTAGAAGCCTAACCTTAACTATCCCACTCATAGCTTTCTCACCCAAGCATGCATCATGAGCTTCTGAGAACGATGCAAGCAGGACTACGTAAGACAACGCATATTTATTAGTTATGGTGCCTTCTATCGGAATCCATCACTCAGGTTAAATCCATGTCTCTAAGCCCTCAAACTAACACTAGCCGAGAAGCAGTATTCTTTTGTAAGCAATAAAACTATTTTGAGATAAATACAGTAAAAGTTATTTGTTTTAAAAATGTCTGTATGGAATTTTAACATCTTCTATTCTGAGAACGTGATATTGATTCTCTAATTAATCTTTGCGTCCCGCCTAATAAGCGAAGTAATAGGCTTTTGTTGAAGGAATGAGAGCTAAAAAAAGAGTGGGCAATTGAACCGCTAAAGAGATTTGGGAGTATAGCTAAAATCGCGTACTTAAGCTCGAGGCCTGCAGGCTTGATTCAATATGAGTCTAGACCAAAAGAAAGGGTTTATGGAGATAACGTGTATATTTGTTCCCGACAAACGAAATCAGAGAAGTGCATTGGAAAGGCACTATTGAAGAAGTGTATTTTCTTTTAATCTGCAATTTATTAGTCAAAACTATGTGACTTAATAAGACCAAAGATATTTGTAGGAGAAGGCCAAGAATAACCTTTACGATCCATCCTTAAGGATCTTTTCTGAGCATAGATTCAGAACAAAGAATGCGCTTACCCATTTTCATTTTTGATAACTTTAGGAACAGATGAGTACGAACTAGAGAAAGTTAACATGTGTATTTCATCCATATCGGTGATGACCATGCAATTTGGCCGTTCAGCTGCCTTACCCGAACATAGTAGTAATTTTCTCCTTTCTTTGGATTTTCATCGACATATCTGAATTTAACGTGATATCCGCTATAGGGTATAGCTCTATAAATCTTCATCTTCCAAGCGTTATACCAATAAACACTTGGATTCTCGATGTTTTGGGGGAGCAACCCAAACTGTTCATATATCATTCTCTTTGATTCCTCTGTGAGTGCTATTATTCTCTCCCTTCTCAATGCATCTTCTAGAGAGAAATTGAGATTTACAGAGTTTACCTTTATAGTTATCAGGCTTTCTAATTGAGCTTCCATCTCAAAGATTGCTCCTTGAAAATTTGATCGATGATGTTGCGCTAGAAGGGGATCCATCGAGATCCTAGGCTGGCAAGTAAATATGAAACTACATTTTTCCTCTGAGACCTGCCTCACGGACTGGCCAAAGTAGGTGAAACAAGGCTCAATTGACACTATCCTGCCTGGGGATATCTTGAGTGAACCTTTCCATCTTTTTGGTTTAATCTTCTTGAACCCATAATGAACCGCGGGGCCCCAGCCGCATTGTATCCTTAGTTTTACCCTAACCATCTTATCTCCTTGGGGAAGACGCCATTTGCCAGAGTGAGAATAAGTATAGAGGGGCTCACCATTTCTGATTATTTCGATCTGATCGATTGCATGGCTACCAATTACTTCGACATGGATATCAGCAGCTTTTTTCGAATTAAAGGATTCTCCCATAATATGACCATTTATGGAGAAATAAAGCTGGATACGGTCTCCGGTGACTCCATAAACGCGTCTTTTTTTGAAAGCTTCCCAAAGAGATTCTCTTGTTAGTTCACGTGCAAATACGGCCATAAGCCCGTTCCCCCATACTCCTGGGTAATCATTATGATTGTCTCCGGAAGCGATTATTCCAAACTTGTATCCCCGATTTAGTCCATCTTGGATGGTCCCACCGGAGACGCCGGGACCCATGGAAAGGTTATGTTCGAGAGGCAGAGGGGTATCGCATCCTTCAGATGAACCGTGGCTTGAATATATCTCTACGAACGGGGAGAGTTCTTCATCGTGGAAGTTCCAATCTTTTCCTCGTTCTCCGACTTGATAACCAGTGTGATGTGGTATCACTATGGCCTCAGTCTTCCTTAAATTCGTGTATAATTCTTGTATTGTCTTCGAGCAGTCTAAAGGTTCGTAATCTTTCAGATAATATACGTTGTGATCTCCGTATCTTCTTCTATCTCCATGCCATTCATAGCCTAGGAAAGTCACAAATTTTCTAGGACGATTAGCTTCTGCAACTGCTTTTTGAACGAGATTCCAGTCTTTGAGAAAACGATCTCTATGACCACATGACTCAATAATAAAGCCATTTTTGGAATACCATTCAAAGGGATAATAGGCTATTGGAAAGAAGTCTAGATGGTTTTCAGCGGCTCTCATTATTCTTTTAAGTCTCCTCTCAGTTAATCGGGGAAATTTCAAATCTTCTCCATGGATATTCGTGTGAGAATCTCCCCAGAAAATTTTGAAACCCTCATATTCCTTCATCAATCTTTAAAACCTGCCTCTTATTATGATCTCCAACTTATTAGCTAGGATAAATCAATAATATTTTTGGTGCACTTCATAGCAAAGTACGGGCATTTGATACTCAGAATATAGAGAGGACAGAAGCGTTCCTTCGCACTTAAAGCATATTGAGGGAGAAATCTAAAAACTCGGCAAGAAACGATTTTAAAGCTCCTTCTTTATAAGAAAAAAGAAAATAAAAAATTGATTGGGGAGTTATTCCGTCCTTCTTCTATCCAGCTCCTCTATTATTGCATATGCATAAGCCATCTCTCTTTCGGTCCTATAGACTAGGCTTATTAGTAGCCTAAGCAGCTCTGAGTTGTTTTTTACACCAAACCTGTCCTTTAACCATATGAATCTTTCAGCCATCCTTCCGTGGATGGTTATTCTTATTTCAATTTTCTCGCTTTTCACCATCTCATTCACGAACATTTAGAATATTCTCTCATGCCTAAATTAATAATGTGTAAAAAAATGGATATTCTGTGGATAAATTCACAAATCTTATATTCTAAAAGATAGATTAACAGATTCAATGCACAGGACATAGCGCATAAACCTTGCCTCATACCATTAGAGAGAACACAAATTCAGAGTAAAATCGTCGCCCCATAGTAAACCTAACCAAGAAAATCGAGAAAGACGGTAAAAAAGGGAAACTGGAAGAGCGAGACAGGGATGAGAACACAGAAAAGTAACAAAAGAGCTGCGAAGGCGGCAGTAAATTCGGTAATGGATGTATCTAGGAATGAAATGGAAGGCGCTGATATTCCTTTGACGCCTAATTCGAATAATATCTTGAACATGACTAAGCATCACGATAATTCTATAATACCGTTGAATCTGCAGAGAACACTGTCCGAAAAAGATATTGCAGTTGCAAAGAAGGAAGCCTCTGAGCCAATTAATCTTGGAAATAACATTGCGAATCCCAGAGCGATTTCTTTCAATCATGCTTATTATTCATTTAATCTTTTAAAGGAGGATTCTAAATGAAGAAGATTAAAGTATTAATCGTTGAATATTCGCTGTTATTGGGCAAGATACTATCTGATCTTTTAGCTCGTGATTCTCAGATAGAAATAGTCGGAGTAGTTAGAGATTATGATGAAGCATTATTAAAGATGGAAAAAGTACATCCAGATGTAATGATATTGGATTTAGACGTTTCGAGAATTGACACTTTGACATTCATAAAACAGGTTGTGAAAAACACATCTACATCTGTTATAATGCTTAGCGATCTAACAAAAGACGTAACGGAACAACTATTCGAAGCTTTAGAACTTGGAGCAGTAGATTATATCCCTAAA
>JAGGZB010000127.1 GCA_021162225.1 Candidatus Bathyarchaeota archaeon
GCTTCCTAGAAAGAAACAGCGACAAACTCCTATTCGCAACAGACCTACTAGAAGAAAACCAAGAAGTAAAAATACTAGAATTCCTAGAAAAAATGAACCTAAAAACAAAAACATACGAGAAGATACTACACAAAAACGCGGAAAAACTACTAAAACTATAAAAGACAACCCCCCGGAAACCTTCCTCTTTCTTGGAGGAAAATATAGTTGACTACATTAGAGATAGTTGTTCTGAGGGATAAAGCATCTGAAAGATTATTCGAAGATCCATATAGACTCGCTTCTTTCTATGGGGCATCTGAATTTCTCAAGATGTATGGGGTTGAATTCTCATCCTTAGACGTCTCCAGCCTTACTAAGGCTCCTGAAATGTTAGATAAATACTGCCTATGCATTGCTCCCGACCTAGAATTCATAAATCCAGACACAGTTGAGATCCTAAAGAGATGGACTGAGGCTGGAGGTATACTCATCGCTACAGGCTTCTTTGCTAGAAAGACACCTCAAAGGCCAATTGAGATATCTACTCCTCCGCTAAGCGAGTATGGCGCAGATCTTTTCGGGATTAATGAGGCTACTATAACGGGAAATCCTGAACCAGACATAGGCGCTTACATGAACCTCTTTCCCGCTCACAAATTCTTTAGGGATGTGAGGCCTTTACTACCTGTTCTCGGAGTAAATCCAGTCTTAAGAGGCGGCGAAAAATCTGAGAAAGTCGGCTTTCTTCTAGACAGAGATGAAAGATGGGCTGGGGATCTCGTGATAGTTAATCGATATGGAGACGGCGTGGCTGTCCGCTTGTCCGCTCGGGTCTTTAGAACGATCGGTTTACTCTTGTCCTCATGTCAATGGAAAGAGTTACTTTGGCCTGGCTTAAAAAAAGCGGTTAATCGAATATATCTCTCCTTAGATAGGGATGGATGGAGCTCTATACCCGTTGTGGATCAAATATGCAAATTCGTATACAATATAATGGATGTTCTAGTATGCGAAAAGAACGGCGTAGGGCTCATTAGGAAATGGTTCTGGCCCCATCAAAAAGATAAACCGACAAAGATAGTCGCAAGCGTCGTTCACGATGTAGACTCGCCGAACCTAGAATGGATACGAATGACGCACAAATTTGATAAAGAATTAGGAGTTCCATCAACCTTCTATTTCCTCAGCCATGCGGAGAGAAGGGAGTATCCACCAGTCTATGAACCGATCATCTTCGATGAGAATTTTATAAGGGAAGTTAAAAATCTAGCCGATGCCGGATGTGAAGTTACCGTTCATGGTCAAGTAACCGAAAAAGATGATGTGCTCGAGGAAAGAGATAACTTCATCAAGGCTATCGGCATAAAACCTACTGGTGTTAGAATGCATTATGTTCTTCACTCGGCTGAGAGAGTGCGAAATTATCAGGAAGCCGGATATGAATATGACCTGAGCTTCTACGATAATTACCATAAAGGACCAGGCTTCCTTACATTCTCGACTTATCCTTTCCATCCGTTGGATCCAGAGAAGGCAGAGGTCATGGATATTATCGTAGGCGGTCCGGTTTTAGAAGATGGAATACTATGCGCCGAGGTTCTCCCGAGACCTTGGTGTTATCACGGCAGCTGGGGAAAGGAAGCTCTTGCCAGGGGTAAATTCTTCATAGACATGATTGAGTCGGAGAATGGCTTTTTAGCAATGAACTGGCATACACATAACATAAACGCTACTGATCCTATCAGAAGATGTAATCTGTCTAGGATTTTAAAGGAACTCATCGAGTATATTAGACAGAAGCCAGGTCACCTCCTTATGCTTCCAGTAAATATCTTTAGATGGTGGAGAATACGAGAAAATGTTAGGGTCCATCTATCATATGATGGCGTAGGCGGCGTTTCTGTGACTGTTCAGAACATGACAAAGCAAGTTGTCGAAGGATTCACTTTACACACGAGACATCCAGTAAATGTGTCTCCATGTTCTAAAGAATTAAAAGTAGTCAGTGATGAAGACGGCTCCTTTATTCTTCTTCCGTCGCTAAACCCTAAAGAAAAGACAATCTTCAAATTGCAAGTTAAGGAGTCATCGCATCGTAATTGATAAATAATTTTAACATTCCAGCCGCTTCTTTTAATGATTCTTTAACGAAAACTATATATTCCTCCCGCATTTCTCTATCATGACCAAAGAAATAACCTATAGGGGAATGAATCGGGTATGAAAAGTAAATTAGCACTTTTAGGAGGAGAAAAAGCAGTTCAATCCGATCCGGGTGACATATTCTCTTGGCCGATCATAACGAAGGAGATCGAAGAAGCCGTCTTAGAGGTTCTGAGAGCCGGGAAGATGTCTGATATCGATGTCACTATGAAGTTTGAGAAGGCGTTCGCTGAGTGGCTTGGTGTAAAGTATGCTCTTGGACACAACACGGGAACGGCGGCTCTGCACAGCGCCATGTTCGGCGTTGGTATAGGCAAGGGAGACGAGATAATATGCCCAAGTATCACATATTGGGCCTCATGCCTGCAGGTTTATTCTCTGCGTGGAACCGTAGTTTTTGCAGATATAGATCCGGAGACTCTTTGTATTGATCCGAATGATATTGTGAAAAGAATTACTCCACGAACCAAGGCTATAATGGTTGTCCACTACTTGGGAATGCCCGCTGATATGGATGCTATCATGAAGATAGCCGAGGAGTATGACTTGAAAGTCATCGAGGACTGCTCACATGCTCACGGCGCATTATATAAGGGTAAGATGGTTGGGACATTTGGAGACGTAGCTGGCTTCTCTTTAATGTCCGGAAAGTCGCTTCCATGCGGAGAAGGAGGAATGATGACCACGGATGATAGACGAATATACGAACGTGCCATAGCTTTTGGTCATTATGCACGTCACAATTTTGCTCTGACCCTTGAGGATCTCAAAGCGGGAGCCGGGCTTCCATGGGGAGGATATAAGTATCGCATGAATCAGCTTACCTCAGCTATGGGGCTTGTTCAGCTAAAGTACTATCCAAAATTGATGGCTGAGATCGATAGGGCCATGAATTACTTCTGGGATCTCCTTGAAGGAGTTCCCGGAATTAGAGCGCATAGGCCTCCGAAGGGCTCTGGAACAACGAAGGGCGGATGGTATGCTCCGCACGGAATCTATCATTCCGAAGAGTTAGGAGGGCTATCAATCTATCGATTCTGCGAGGCTGTCAGGGCTGAAGGCGCGCCATGCGTTCCCGGATGCAACCTTCCGCTTCATCTACACCCGCTCTTTAACACGATAGACGTGTATAATGAGGGTAAGCCAACGCGTATAGCAAACTGTCCGCCGGGCGTTGACGTTAGGCAGCCTCCTGGAAGCCTTCCTGTTTCAGAAAGCATTCAAGAGCGAGTATTCACTGTTCCATGGTTCAAGCATTACCGTCCAGAGATCATAGAAGAATATGCTTATGCATTCAGAAAAGTAGCTGAGAACTATCAAGACCTACTTCCAGGGGATACCAAGCGCGGAACCGCAGGCGGCTGGGGAATGACTAGAATGATAAGAGAGGCTGGGACTTAGAACTCTAGCCTCGAGATGATGGCGGATGAGCATCATTGATTTTCACACTCATATAGGCGGCGGATTCACCATCCCTAACATCAAAGGAGTATATGAGGTCAGAGCTGAGCATTTAATAGAATATATGGATGAGGTTGGAGTCGAGAAGGCCGTTCTTCTATCCGTCGGGGAATACTGGAGAAACTATGAGAAGTTAACAGGGTTAACTAACGAGTTAACTCTTGAGGCAGCTTCGAAATATCCTGATAGAATAATTCCCTTCATGGCTGTCGATCCCGGGCCTGATGCTGAAAAGAAGATCAGGGAGCTCTATTCCAAAGGATTCAAGGGATTCGGCGAGTACAAAGTGGATTTAAAATTTGATGATCCAAGATCTATCGAGATCTTTAAGGTCTGCGGTGAACTGGGTCTTCCAGTATTAACGCATAACGATCCACACCTGCATTTCTCAGATGATATAGACGCTATTGAAAGAACTCTGGGAATATGTTCTGACACCATATTTATATTTCATGGCCCCTCATGGTGGCGTGAGATCTCAGGTAAGGTTGACTATTCAGTTGGCTATCCATCTGGGAAAGTTGTTCCAGGAGGAAAGGTCTGCCGAATACTTAAGGAGTATTCGAACGCCTATGCAGATATCTCAGCAGGTTCAGGATACAACGCTCTAAACAGAGATAGGGAGTTCGCAAAGACTTTCCTTGAGGAGAACGCTGACAAAATACTTCTCGGAACCGATTTCCCATGCCTTGACGGTAGGGGCGGACAATACGGTCCAAACAAGCTTCATCTTAAACTGTTACAATCGCTTGAATTAGACAAGAAAGTTTATCGAAAAATCGTATACGAAAATGCGTTGAAAATACTTAAACTTTAGTTTGACACTGTCAAATATTAATTCCTCATTAATTTTTATGGAAAAACTTAAATTTTGAACCATTGAAATATCGACCAGAAGAGGTATCAGAAATGAGTGAAGCATCTGAAGCTTCAAAGACAGAGACTTCTGAAAAGGCAAGAATTGTCTCAGGATTCACCCCTAAAGCTGTAATCGTCGGCTTGCTCATCGTTGTGCTCGTACAAATAATCATGATCGGTCACAGGCCGAATATGCTCTACAATCAAGGACAGTACACCAGCAATTATACATTCCACCTGCCCATACTCTGGCTATTACCGCTTGTACTCATCAACGTGCTAGCTAAATCTAAAGCCTTCACGCTGGAGGAGCTCGGCGTTATCTTCAGCATATACGCCCCAGTTATGGGTATACTGTTTGGCGTATCAGCCGGCTGGCTCAGTGAATTCCAATGGACTAAGCCGGGCTATGACAGCATTAAAGAATTCGTGCCGCCCATATTCTACAATATGGGAGCTGTGACGCACATATACTGGCTTATCTTCTATCTATCCTTCGCATACCAAGGCTTATTCTTCCTGCTGATCTTCCGAAGACTCTTCGCAGATGTCGAAAGATTACCGTTCCCGCTGGCTCAGGCTATTTCAGATATAGCCAGAGGTGAAATCAGCCTAAGCGAAGAGAAAACGTCAATATGGAAGAACAAGTTCCTACAAATAGGTCTAATACTAGGGCTAATATGGTCCATCCTCAAAAGTAGAGGTTACTACACCCTTACAGGAATCAACCTAGCTCCCTATATAGACCCGGCGTTTGCCAATCTAACCCTATATAACATATTCCCATTCCTTATAGATGCGCCAATATATCTCCAGTGGAGCTTCGACCTACTATACTTTGGAGTTATGTTACTCGCTCCAATGGACTGGCTACTTACTGGCATAGTCTTCTACATCATCATATACTTCATATGGGCTCCCATCGGGATCGCCACTGGACTGATTCCGCCGCTTAGGGAGGCGGGAAGTCCATACGTTGCTATGAAGTACGTTATTCTCATCTACACTCACTGGAGATGGCACATAGCTTCTGTTACTGGCGGCTTGTTGGCATATGGATTAATACCAGTGATTCTTAACTGGAGATATGTTAAAGAAACGTTCTCAGCAAAGGAGTCCGAGTACGGAGTTTCCTATAGACTCCTCTGGATAGGATGGCTAGTTTCCCTCGTCATCTGGATTGCAGCGATGGCTGCGGCTGGCGTGCCTTTATACTGGGCGATTCCATACGCCCTATACATACCGTTAATAGACCTCGCTAGAAACAGGGCGTTTGGTGAAGGTTTAGGACACACGCTTTGGACGCAAACAGGATGCACTAACTGGGCTTGGTACGGTAACTGGACAAGCGGTTTCGCCGTTACACCATTTGCTTCAAGCCCAAGCCTATATAGGTCGCAAGCCGCCGCGGCGACAGCTCACATGGCAGGAATCACCTACTGCTTTAAGGGATATGACGGTGTAACAGCCTCTGTGTATCATAACGTCTGGAAGGTAGCGTCAAATCTCAAATCTTCAATGAAGGGCGTCTTCAAAGCTCAGATAATTACATTCGCATTCTCCATAATACTAGCATACATACTAATATACGTGTTTACCATGACCTTCGGATTCGCCGATTATGTCGGAGGGCTAGTCACAGCATTCTACATGAAGCCAGTGGTTGAGTCTGGAAAGGGAATCATGGCTTACGTCTACAATCTAGAGCAGTTCTGGACAAGCGTTATAGGAGGCTTCGTACTCTGGGCTATAATCACATACCTAAGATGCACGATACCCGCCTTCTGGATAAATCCAGCGGCCGTAATAGCTTGGGGCGTATCGTTAAGCCACGGCGCTTATCAAGGAGGATTCATGAATCTCATCTTTGCATATGCGGCCAAGAGAGCAGTGCTATCTGTCGGCGGAACGAGACTATTCAACGAAAAGATGAGACCCTTCGTCTATGGGCTTGTAATAGGCGCTGTACTATGGGCGGCGGTCTGGTACTTCGGTTATCCAGCAGTACACATGTTCGACACCTACGAGAAGTGGTGGTAACCCCCAAATTTCACCCCCATTTTTTTGGGAGATCTAATAGATGAGCAGTAAAGTAAGAGAACCAATAATAGTTAGAGCGCTAAAAAATAATATTGATGAATGGTTCCTGTATCCGGGATCCACCGTTCTTTTAAGATTAAAGGATAGATTCTCCCCGTTAAAAAGCCTCATTATAACTAGGAAGTCGGCTAGGTTATTTGAAACTCATGAACTATTTGTCTCCGAGATTCCTGTCGAAGGAGTTGAAGAGGAAGATAAACCTGAAGTTTACATGAGGCTTATGGGTTACGAGGCCGAATTGAAATGGGAAGGATTCTTCTCAAACAAACCCATCTTTACACACCATTCTAGGCTCAATAGGCTCTCCGGTTTCCTTCCAACACTTATAATCAAAGATGACCTCGTAAAAAAGCTGAATGAGGATACCATGCTTTTAAAAACCATCAAAAAAGTCAGACCTGAAGAGATCACTATAACAATGATGGAGAAATTTCCACCCACGGAAAATGTGGAAGAATATATCATAAGACTCCAAGACTATCTCGAAAACATGGATAAGGTCTCTTGGCTGATCCGCGCCGATATTTATCTTGATAGAGCTGTAAAATATGTCTGGAGAGCAAACGCCATGATCGATATTATGAAAACTATCGCAAGATATATAAAGTCAATCAGTGAAAAAAAGAGTGATAGTCCATAGCATTAAGAGGTGCTTAGCTTGCACGGTAAAAAGGGACTATTAATTTTGGCGCTTCTCTTAGCTCCTCTAATCTCAGGATTCTGTAGTGTATCCTTGATTAAGGCTGTTTCAACTCCTGCTGGAGTAGTAAGCGAGGATATTAACGAAAAACTATTACGTAGCATAAATATGGCGAATATAAAGGAGACAATACGCTACTTCTCAACAACATACTCCAGCAGGTTTATAGGAACTGAAGGATATTATAAAGCAACCGAATATATAGCCAAGAAGTTTGAAGAGTATGGATTAAATGTTACCTTAATGGATTACAACGTGACTGTTCCCGTTAGTTATGGCGCTAACCTCACAGTCACCTCGGGGCCCGACAAAGGCCTCGTGATTCCCCTCTATCCCCTCATGCCAAATAATGTTCATCCATGTATGACTCCGCCTGGAGGAATAACGGGTCCATTAGTATATGCTGGAGACGGCTCCCTAGATAATGTAAAAGGAAAGGACATTAAAGGCTCTATTATTCTGATGAAGTTTAACAGCCGTGATCTATGGCTAACCTATGCTAGTCTAGGAGCAAAGGCCGTTATATTCCTCGAACCCGATTACACAATGCCTGACCAAGTCGCAACAAAAAGAGTCAATGTCCCATTAAACTTTCCGAGGCTCATGGTGAAGAAGGAGGATTCGCCAAAGCTCCTTGAACTTGCAAGAAAAGGAGCTAAAATACGTCTTGTATCCGACATGAGATTCGAAATCGTTAAGGCATATAATATTCTAGGGCTCCTTCCCGGAACAGATCCTGACCTAAGCGACCAGATAGTCATAATTTCCGCCTCTTATGATACATACTCGATAGTTCCGGACTTGGCTCCTGGAGCCGACTACTCCGTCAGCCTCGCGGTTCTGTTAGAGCTCGCTAAGTACTTTACTCAGAACAAGCCGAAACATCCAGTTCTCTTCGTAGCCTTTTCGGGCCTCACAGTGTCTGAGAGCGGACCAATAGAATTCACTGAAGAACTAATATTTGGAGACAAATGGGAAACCCTGGGAAAGAATATAGCATTCATGATAGATTTGCAGCTGAGCAGCAGAGGAAGGGATCTAGCTTTCATACAAGCTGGATTCTTTTACTACTTTGTCGATATCACAAGCACGTTCCACAGATGGTTCAACGAAAAAGTACTGAGTGAGATAAATCCGAAGATCCAGCAAGTCTGGACGGATATCTACGGAAAAGTTCCGCTTGAAGTCACTCCTGTGGGAATAATTGAGTACATGGGCGGTGGCATGTACCCAGATGCGTGTTGGGCGCATGTACCGGAACCATACCTCATAAACTCTGAATCATGGATTGGAGCAACCGGGCTGGGCGTAACATTAAAGACGGCAGATGTGATAACTTCTGATCTCTGGGGAACTCCACTAGACACTTTTGACAGAATGACTGAATCAAGCTTTAACAACATAAGGTATCAATACGAGTATGTTCTGGCCTTATTATCCTTTGTGCTGAACCAGGACAAATATGATTTACCATGCACTCTTCCAGAAGCAAAGAGTAATAAATGGCTTAGAAGAGATGAGAGCCCTCCGGGTGAATCAAAAATGTTCGTGCGAAGTAGCAAAGGTGTATCATCTATCCTCATAGGTCAAGTAGTAAAGTACAATTATCAGAAGGCTAAGTACGAGCCTGTTCCAAACGCAATAGTTTATGTTGAACATTATCCGAGATATCTCGAATTCGGAGCGTATGGTCCGCAGCTTTTCAACTTCCGCATACAACATGAATATATAGCTCTTACGGATGAGAATGGAACATTCACTCTTAAGGGACTAATGATAGGCCCAGTAGATGGTTACGGCAGAGGAAAATATATAGCGACAGCATACGTTATCGAAAAGAACGGCTCGATAACGTATGCTCCGGATCTAGGATTTTATGGAGCCGGATCGTATCCGCTAGTCTTCGAGGTCATGAGAGGCCAGCTTGGAACCTTCGAGACTCCGAGAAGATTCGTAGTAGCGAAATTTGGATCACTAGCCCTCTTTAGCATATTCTATCCATACGTTCTAAGAGGGGTTGAGCCTCAGGACGCCTTCACAAGAAGCATTAAGGGTATAGCCACCCCGACAATGGGTGTGCAAGTGCTCGACTCAAAGACTCACTTCACTCCTCTAAGCTACGGCTATATATATGATGACCTACGAGGAGTGGCGATGGTCTTCCTGCCATTAGATATAAAGGCAGAAATAGTGCTACGAGACTCCGATCATAACTTCATGGGGATTCTCACGAACTCGACAGAAGACTCCCCGATGGGAACAGGATTCAAAACCTCCTACAGAACGGTCTTTGTGAAATCAACAATAACGCAGATAGCCATAGACACCTTTAGACTCAACAACTATAGGTTCATGCTGGGAAAATCGAAGGGGGTCTCGGACATTGTAGCTGAAGAGCTCATAGGCAAATCTAAAGAGGCCTTGGAAGCGGCGATGAAGAGCATCGCCACGAAAGATTATAAGACGTCCAGAATAATGTCGCTCAAATCCCTCTACTACAGTATCAGAGCATACGCAAAAGTTGTTAACATGACGACCGAGATACTAAACGCCACAGTCTTCTTCTTCGCCCTGCTTGTACCATTCGCCTTCCTCGCCGAAAGACTCTTCTTCCACTCTGAAGGATACGGAAGAATCATAGGAGTCTTCCTATGCTTCGTAATCCCAGCTGTTATCCTATACTTCTTCCATCCAGGATTCTCTCTAGCCTCACAAGTCTTCGCCCTCCTAATGGGCTTCTTAACATTCATCCTGACAATGCCGGTCCTCATCCTCCTGTTTTACAGAGCCTTCGTACATTTCAGAGAGCTTAGAGCGAAGGAGATAAAGGCACATGAAGTCGAGGTTGGACGGCTAGGCAAATTCATAGCAAGCGTAACCGTGGGCATCGAGAACATGAGAAAGAGGAAGTTCAGAATGGTCTTAACACTATTAACGCTTGTCCTGTTATCATTCTCCATGATAGCGGCTATGTCCATGTCAAACTTCACATTACAGGCGGTCTTCCCAGGCAAGGGAATAAGAATCCCATACAACGGCTTATTCATAAGAAGACCTGACCAGTTCCTGCCACTCTCAGATAACATGATCACATACATAACCTCCCAAATACCGCCAGGCTCTATAGTGGCAAAGAGGGCGGCATACTATCCCATAGGAGTAGACTATCCATCATTATGGATAGTCTCAGAATCAGGAAAAGTCAGACTAGAATCTCTATGGGGCTTATCCCCACACCAAGACGAGATAGATTCGATCTTAAGAACAGCTATGATCAAGACAACCCCGCCAGGACGCTGGTTCGTAGATGAGGATTACTTTACATGCTTAATCTCAAGCAGAACCGCCGAGAAACTCAAGGTTTCTGTGGGAGACACCGTCAGGATATTGGGCTTTGACTTCACAGTTATAGGCATATACAATTCAACGATTATAAACATGTCCACCGACCTTGACGGGTTAAACTCATATCCACTGAACATCTATGAAGCAACGCCTGAACAGCGTATATACACGTATGGAGACGAGATGGTCATAGTCCCATACAAGTTCGTTGAGGACTTGGGCGGAAGACCATATGCCCTATCAATAAAGATTGAAGATCCATCAACTATTCGATCGCTTGCCACCGAATTCGCTAATCAGCTTCCACAGATCAACATTTACGCAGCCATAGGCGAATCGGTCTATCAATACACCGTTGCAGCAATGTCTGGAGTTCAAGGATGGCAACTATTAATACCGCCGCTCGTTATAGTCGCCCTTCTAACATCAAACGTCATGCTAGGATCAGTATACGAGAGAAGAAGAGAGATCCACGTATTCAGCTCGGTTGGACTATCGCCAATGGATGTAGGAGTGATGTTCCTAACAGAGACTATAATCTACGGAGTAGTAGCGGCAGTCATAGGATACGTGGCGGGAGTAGTAGCCCTAGCATGGGTAGCAGCCTCCACTCCAGGATTCGCCCCCAACTACACGAGCTGGATGGTCGTAGTAGTAATGCTAGTGACAATCCTAACAACTGTTCTCTCATCTATATACCCGTGGAGAGAAGCATCTAGAATAGTAACTCCAAGCCTCGAGAGAAGATGGTCGCCTCCGACGAAGCCCGTCGGAGACCGCTGGGAGGTTCCATTGCCATTTACACTAACAGATGACGCAGCCATAGGAGCCCTAGCATTCCTCCGCGAATACTTCTCAACCCACACAAGTGAAGAAGCAGGCATATTCGTAACTAGAAAGCTAGAGTTTGGCAAGATCGAAGTTGAAGGAGAAACCCTCAACTGTCTTAGAGGAATATTCCGCCTAGAACCATTCAGAGCCAACATTGAACATGAAGCTATCATCTTCTTCCCGCGGATGGAGAACCGTAGAAGCATGAAGATCATACTAAACAGGACAGGAGGAGCACACAAACACTGGGTTAAGTCATGCTATCCATTCATAAGCGAGCTGAGAAGCCAGATGCTCCTCTACTCCGGATACCCGATGAGTAGAAAGAAGCCCTACATAGATGAGGGTATGAAAATAATAAAGAAGATAAAAGGTGAATAGGAATGAGTGTGGAAGTTCGTGCAGAGGAAAGAAGAAGCGGTTTAACCCCGAGGACAGTAGCAGCAATCATATATAGCTCATTAATCTTGCAGCCAGCCGTTATATGGCTCACTCTAGCGGCGGGAATAAACCTAGGCGCAAGCTTAGCAATGTGTATAACCATCCTTATAGTAGAGTTGACGGCCCTATCCGGTAAGGAGCTAACCCCACAGGAGCTCTGGACAATCTATCTAACATCAGCTCAGTCAGGAATAGAAACAGTAATGTTCAACATCCTCTTCCAGACGTACGTCAGAAAAAGCCCCATGACCCTGATGTTCAAGACACCAACCGGAGAGCCAATGGTAAACGCTATCCCGGACTGGTATGCTCCGCCTCCAAACTCTCCAGGCGTCCTGCACAGAAACATATGGAGCCCAGAGTTCTTTATGCCAGTAATGGTCTTGGCTCTAGGAACATTCATCATAATGAGAGTCATAGGCATAGGCTTGGGATTCTACATGCACAGCATCTATGTTGTCCAAGAAAATCTTCCATTCCCCCAGATCCAAATGTACACCGAATCCCTCGAATCCTTCCTAGACCGTAAGGGAAGCAGATTTAGAGTGCTCGTTTGGATGGCTGTGATAGGCTTCATCTACGGAACAATCCTCTACGGGCTTCCCCTACTATCAAAAGGAGTCATAAGGCCTATACCAATACCTTGGGCTGACGCCACACCTCTATTCGAACCGTTTGTTCCAGGAATAATAGTAGGCATGGCCACCGACATATTCGCGTTTGCATTCGCATTCATGATCCCCTTCAACGTTCTGGTATGCATAATCATAGGCTCCTTCGCAATATACCTAATAGCAAACCCCCTCTTGGTGAAGATGTATCCGGGAGGCCTATTCGATTGGTCCCCCGGGATGTCCGCTACTCTCATATATCAATGGTCCACACTTTACGTTTGGGCTAGCTTCCTAATCGGCATGACCATAGGGGCAGGATTATACCCGCTTATAAGAAGGCCTCAAGTCGTCATCAACGGCTTCAAAAGCATATTGAGGCCGGCGACAAAGGAGACAGCTAAAATAAGAACAGTCTCCCTAGCAATGTTCTTCGGAGGATCCATAGCCCTAATAGCGCTTAACTACTATCTCGTACCTGTCCCAGAGCTCATCCCATGGATCACGCTCCTAGTAGTCGGCGGAACATTCGTTATGACAGTAATCGGCGGTAGGGCCCTCGGAGAGTCCGGAATGGGCTTTGCAAACCTATACTTCAGAGAAGCAACGCTTCTAGCGAGCGGTTACCAAGGAGTAGACATATGGTTCGCTCCACTAAACATAACGATGAGCGGTGGATACTGGGCAAGCTTCTTCAAAGGATGCGATATCACGAAGACCACATACCTAAGCCTAGTAGCGGCGACCATGATCGCCACGGCAACCTCATACGTCGTTTCACTGATCTTCTCAGGGATATTCTGGAGCATGGCTGAGATCCCGTCTGAAACCTACCCCGCAACTATAGTGTTCTGGCCTGTTCAGACAATAATGACTCTCATATGGCCGTCAAGAGCCATGAATGTCTTCTATCCCTCAAGAATAATACTCGGCCTAGTATTGGCAGTTGTTCTCGGAATAATTGGAGACATAACTCATCTGCCAATAAGCGTCATGGGCCTCGCCATAGGTTTCTCAAGCCCAACTCCAACGGCACTCTCGCTCCTAATAGGTGGAATAATAGGAAAGGTGATGGAGAGGCAGCTCGGAAAGAAGTGGTGGGCTGCACACAAGTCAGTGATCGTCGGAGGTCTCCTCCTAGGAGAAGGAGTCGCCGTCTCACTATACTCATCAATCTCGATTATAAAGACAGCTCTGTGGGCACTGCCATTCTAAAACCTGCATCCCCAAAAATAACTCAGAACCCCCTTTTTATGATAACTTTTAATTACTTCTATATTTCTCAAATCAGTGAGGTGAGACAATGGGGACATTGAAGCTTAGCTTCATGACATTCGTCTGTCCAGAATGGAAGATCGAGAAGATAGTTAAATTCGCTAGAGAAGCCGGCTACGACGGAGTTGAGATCAGAGTTGACGCTGGACATAAGCATGGTATCTCCTCTAAATCTTCATCAGAGGAGAGGAGATACGTGAAGAAGCTCTTCGACAATGAGGGCGTAGATGTTGCAAGCATCGCAACGTCAGTGCAGTTTGCCTTCTCAAATCCCGAAAAGCGTAGGGAGAATATAGAATCCGCCAAGGCAAACATCGAACTCGCAGGTGACCTTGGAGCTAAAGTTGTAAGGATCTTCGCTGGAGGAGACGTGCCCGAGCTAACTGACGAAGTAGCCGAGTATGTAGCGGAGGCCTTCACGGAGGTTGGGGAGTACGCGACAGAATACGGAGTCTGTCCATTACTTGAAACATTACACGATATAGTCAAAAGTGCAGATGACGCCATAAAAGTTATAAAGAGAGTCAAAACGTCAAACTTTGGAATCTTATGGAATCATTCCGACATAGATGAGAGATCATTCAACATGGTTAAAGACTACATTAAACACTTTCACGTTCATGACGAAGTATTAGATCCACGCAATGATAACGTGCTAAAATTAGCAAGAAAAATGAAGACAACCAACTTCGACGGCTACGTATCCCTAGAGATAATAAAAGGACATAATCTGCCCGAAGACCTGCTCATCGAAACAGCTAAAAGACTAAAAAGATATATTGAGGAGGCCTAGCATCCAAGAATTAGCATATTTCATCCTTAAATCCATTCTTCTTTTTCTGTCTCTTCTCGCAAGCCTTATATATCCAGCGATCAAAGACATCTCCTTCAGAGGGAAGTTTTTTTGAACTCGTTTGTAACTCTCGCCTCAGAAATACTTAAAAAGTCACGTATCAAAGAAGGCGATAAAATCCTCATACTCTCCTGCCCTGGATTCAAAGATAAAAGACCTGGAAAAGTTAGAGTTCCACCGCCGGGTTATGTCGCATCTCTCAGACTGGCCGCCGAGTATCTAGGAGCAAAATGCACAGTCATCGGGGTTACGGACGCCGACTTCTTCGGCACCGGAGTAAGCCTTGAAGAGTATTCTCCAGGCATAAGCGAAATGATGAAGAAAAGCGATCTACTAGTAAACTTCCCCATCTTCTCAAAGGAGTTAATGGAAGCTTTAAAATCCGGAGCCCGAGCCATAACGATACATCAAGAC
>JAGGZB010000086.1 GCA_021162225.1 Candidatus Bathyarchaeota archaeon
GTTCCCGATAGTGAAAGATGGCCTGAGAGCGACCTTGCTTAACTCTGTTCTCGTTGGGTTCACCGCATATAATACTGCTGTCACAAACCTGCTGCTCGCCGAGTTGGTCAAGAAGAGTGGCGGTAATCCAGCAATAGATGTCGAGAGACTCTTCAAAGCATCAAAGGACATAGTTTACAAGGTCTCGGGAGATCTGATGGAAATAGCTGAAGAACATCTAACCAGAAAAGAAGTGGAGGAACTGCACGACTACATCCAGGCGCTAAAAGAAATCACAGAATAACCCAAAACTCTTTAGTTCTCTTTCCTACCCCCTTTTTCTCTTTTAATTACTTACAAGAGATCCATATTATCAGCGTTAGAACGCTTGTGTTTTAGATGAATCCCCGCAGGCTCTTTTCACACACCCTTATTCTCCTGCCGGAGCATGAGTATATTCTTTGCTGATTTTGTTTTGACTCCCACAGTATCTAGCTTATATTCTTCAGGCAAAATCTGACATATCCACCGTTTCGAGTATGGCCAAATTCTTCCACTTTCGGTGAGCAGTTATATTGACGTCCACTTTCAGTTGGGAGTCTCTCCCCTACTTTAACTCAGTCCCGCTTATAAACGGAGTTTAATCGACTGCTGATGAATGGGTAGAACCGCCTTAACCTATCGACAGAGGCTTCAGCTTGAACTCGATAAGTGGAGGGAGTTTAAGAAAGCGTTGCTGAGGGATGAAAGGGAGGTGTTTGAGAGTCTAGTCGGCCATGCATATAGATACGCTCATGCTGCATCCATGTATCCTGAAAGAGATTCTTTCGACCTATTCATAATGTCAAGCTTACTATCCCATGAGGAAAGACTCAGGGCTTTAGAGAGGGAGCTGAAGGTGGGGATGAGGGTGGATGCGAGGCTGGCTCCTTGACATTCACCCAACTTCAAGAAATGAGGTAGGAGTCTGGATAAGGAGTCGAAGAGGTCTAATCTATTTTCATAAAGTGAAGTGGATGCCGAGGATATACGCCGCTGGATCTTTTGAGAAGTTAGTTGAGCTAGCAAGGATCCTGGTGCCAAGATTTGAGATTGACTTCGTGGAAAAAGCGGTTAAGCCGGGGAAAGAACGTGAAACAGTTCTGGAGATAAGGGTTCCATTCGGAGAGAAGAGAAGGCTGGCTAAACTAATTCTAGACCTCGGGAATTATCAAGACTACCAAGTCTACAACGTGGACCTTCCATCAATGCAGGAATTCCTATATCAACATGACCTTTATCCAACCGCGCTAATCGAAGTTAAAGGCGATAAGATCAAAGTCCTGGACTCAATCGAGGACATAGACTATGATCTGAGCTGGCTTAGAACAGGATTCTTGGATGTGAAGATAAAATCAAGTGGTATAATTCCGTCATTCCGCGACCAATTGGATGAAGTTATCCTAGAATGCGATGGGGATGAAATAATCCTCGACGGATCAGAAGACGAGATCCTAGAAGACCTAACAAATCTGTTAGACGAACTCGACCTAGACATAATCATAACGGATTGTGGAGACTCGTTCCTCATTCCATACCTCCACCACCGAGCGAGAGTTAACCGAGTCAAGCTAAGGCTTGGAAGATTAAGAGACCCGAAGAAGCTTAGAATCAAATCTTCATCATATTTCAGCTACGGTAGAATCTACCACAAATTTAGAGGAATTAAGCTTAGGGGAAGATTGCATATCGACTCATCAAACTCAATGCTCTATCAAGAAACCGGTCTCGAGGGAGTAATTGAGGTCGCGAGAACTGCTAGGATTCCAATTCAAGATGCGGCCCGCTACACAATAGGATCATGCATGACCTCTCTCCAATACTATCAAGCACATAGACTAGGCATTCTGCTTCCATGGAATCCAGGTAAGCCACTGTACATGACTGCCTGGGAGCTGAACAAGGCTGATAGGGGCGGCTTAATTCTCGATGCGAGGCCAGGAGTATATTGGAATGTTGGAGAACTAGATTTCAAAAGCCTCTACCCCATGCTTATGCTGAAATACAATATCTCAGGAGAAACCGTAAACTGCGAATGTTGTAAGCAAGATGGGTTCAAGGTCCCTGAACTAGGCTACCATGTCTGCAAAAGATGGAGGGGTATAGTTCCGAGAGCGATAGAGCTTCCCCTGAAAAAGAGGCTACGATACAAGCAACTCTACAGGGAAGCCGATGACCCCAAGCTTAGACGGCTTTACAAGCAGAGGTCAGATGCATTGAAATGGATTCTGGTAACCGCCTTCGGCTATCTAGGATTTAGGAAAGCTAAATTTGGGTCGAGAGAAGCTCACCTAGCTGTATGCGCATTAGCCAGAGACGTTCTCCTAAAAGCTGTTAAGATTGCGGAAGAGCTTGGCTTCAAGGTGATTCATGGAATAGTTGACAGCCTATGGGTGCATAAAGGCGAAGCAAGTGACGAAGATTATCGGAGACTCGCCGAGACGATTGAGGCGAGATTAGGTCTCCCAATAAGCTATGAAGGACGCTACAAGTGGATCGTTTTTCTTCCATCGAGGCTTAA
>JAGGZB010000051.1 GCA_021162225.1 Candidatus Bathyarchaeota archaeon
GTCAAGGATGCGATAAGCAACGTAAGCAACAAAGCCATCGATAGAGTCTTCAACCGCAATATTAAATCACCATGCAGAAATTATTCAAAAAGGCGGAGATAAGGAATACTGTGGGAAAAACGTTTCAAAATGTTCCATTCCCTTCCAACGAGACCCGCCTTCACATCCTAGAAGATTTTAGATTTCAGATCCATCCCATGATGCACTGGGTTGAAAAAGAACCCCGATCCGAAGAATGTCTCAAACCAAATCAAACTCATAATAACATGCTTATTGGTGCGGCCGCCGGGATTTGAACCCGGGTCACCAGCGTGGCAGGCTGGGGTCCTAACCAGGCTAGACTACGGCCGCATCCACGGAATTTTATTCATAAACGACTAACTATTATCTTTTTTGCATTCCAAAAATCTCAAACTCTCCTAGAAAGGGAATAAATCTAAATGATAAGGAGTAGCACATAAAAAAGGGATTCATCGAAAATCAGCATGTATCTGGATCTGAATATCCGCCTATAAACTTAATTTTCCACAGCGACAAACCACATCCACAATTTGAAGGTAGCCACAACTTTTTATGCGGGGAAGGTAGACTTCTCTCCGGTATCTTTTGGTGATAAGTATGGGCTTGGAGGTTAAGGGTATAATACCGGCAGTTGCGACGCCTATGAACGAGTCTGAGGAAGTAGATGAGGAAGGAATCAGAATTCTAATCAACTATCTGATAGATTCAGGTGTGCATGGAATCTTCGTTTGTGGAAGCCAAGGAGAGAGCTATGCTCTAACAGGGGAGGAGAAGAAGAGAATAATCGAGATAGCGGTTGACGAAGTTAATGGTAGAGTTCCGGTGTATGCTGGAACGGGAATGACGACGACGAAGGCAACTATTAAGCTTAGCATGTTTGCTGAGGATGCTGGAGCCGACGCTGTAACCGTGGTCACCCCGTACTTCATAAAGCCCAGCCAGGATGAGCTTTACATGCATTATAGACGCGTAGCTGAGTCCATCAACATCCCGGTATTGATCTATAATAATCCAGGAAGGACAGGCGTCAATTTGGAATCTGAAACCGTAAGGAGACTTGCGGAGATAGAGAATATTGTTGGAATAAAAGATAGCAGCGGAGATCTAACCTTGACGGCTCAGTATATTATGGAGACGCCGAGCGAATTTGCAGTTCTCTCCGGAAGAGACTCGCTGATACTTGCAACGTTGCTTTACGGTGGGAAGGGGGCAGTTGCGGCGACCGCGAATGTAGCTCCAAAGATCGCAGTTGGAATATACGAAAACTTCATCAGAGGAAATATTGAGAAAGCTAAGGAGCTACAGTTTAAGCTTCTCTCGCTAAGGCTTGCCTTCAATCTGGGAACATTTCCAGTCGTCGTCAAGGAAGCCCTAAAGATTTTGGGGAAGCCCTCCGGGCCCACAAGAAGCCCCGTTTCAGCTCTATCTAAAGAAGCAAAGACAAAGCTTAAATTGATCATCGAAGAGCTAAAGATGACTTCTCAACAATTATAATTGGGGAATAATCATGTCGAAGCCTAAGCTAGGATTGATAGTCTCTCTGAAAAGCGAGCCGAGAGAAGAAATAGAGAAAGTTAAGAATCTAGGATTCCCAACATGTCAAGTTTCATGCTGGAATCCAAATTTGTATACTAGAGAGACGGCCAAGAAACTCAAGGGAGTAGCTGAAGAAAATAACATTGAGATCACAACCTTATGGAGTGGATTCTCCGGAAGATGCGTCTGGAACTTTAGAGAGGGACCAGTAACTATAGGACTTGTACCTCCAGACAAGAGAGAGAAAAGGGTTGAAGAGTTAAAGAAAGCTTCAGAATTCGCCGAATGGATAGAAGTCAATAGTATAACGACCCATGTTGGATTCATACCTGAAGATCCAAACACCCATGTTTACAAGTCGCTCATAGACGTTTTAAAGAATATAGCTAAGTTCTTAGAGGATAGGGGACAGAGCTTCTGGTTTGAGACTGGACAGGAGACACCTGTAACTTTACTACGTACATTCGAGGACGTGGGAGCCGATAATCTAGGAGTGAACTTCGACCCAGCCAATCTTCTAATGTATGGAAAAGCGAACCCCGTAGACGCACTCGACATAATAGGAGAGTATGTCAGAGGCGTGCACGCTAAGGATGGGAAATATCCGAAAAGCGGATACGAGCTGGGAGAAGAGAAGCCGCTGGGCGAGGGAAGAGTAAACTTCCCCGAATTACTGAAGAAGCTCAAAGAACTAAACTATTCCGGAGCCTTAACAATAGAGAGAGAAATATCAGGACCTCAGCAGATCATAGACATAAAGAAGGGAAAGAAGTATCTCGAGGAACTCTTAAGAGAGATCTACGGATAGAAGCTTTCCTTCGTAATTCAGCACGGAACCTCCTAGGCTAGAATATCGTATCGGGAGAAGTCAACCCTATTCTTAACCTCCCTGCCAGCAAAGAAATCCTCTAACGCCTGAAGAACCATCTCGCCTATCTTCTTAGCTCCGTAATAGCCGTGGCCAGCAATATGCGGAGTCAACAGGACATTCTTAAGCTTCCTAAGCGGAGAGTCGCTAGGCAGTGGTTCAGGATCCGTCACATCTAAGGCCACAAGTATCCTCCCAGTTTTACATTCCTCCAGAAGCGCGTCTTGATCAAGCACTTTTCCACGTGACGTATTTATCAGAACGGCTCCGTCACGCATCAGCCTAAAATGCTTTCTTCCAATCATGTGAATCGTCTCCTCCGTCAATGGTGCGTGAACACTGATGAAGTCAGACTGCCTGAAGAGATCTTCAAGGCTAACCTTCTCAACGCCCATCTTCTCAGCCTCCTCATCCGCAAGGTATGGATCGTAAACCAGTATCTTACAATCGAATGGCTTAAGGAGACGAATCACTTCCCTACCAACAGTACTTGCGCCGACTATGCCGATCACGCTTCCATTAATCGTCTTGAACTCCCTAGGAAGGGAGGGATCACGCCACATTCCTCTCTCCTTAACGTTGAAGACATGATCATAGAGCCTATGACTTGTCATTATCATCAGCCCAATAGTCGTCTCAGCGACATTGTACGCTATTGCCTTCGGAGCATTACAGACACATATACCTCTAGGTATAACGTATTTCTCAACAACGCTCTTTGGAAGCAGCTTAGCCTTCACCGAGCCGGCTGAGTGAACTATTATCTTGAGCCTATCAGCATTCTCGAAGACCTCATCCGTCAATGTAGGTGATCCCCAGCCAGTAATTAAGCCATCAAACCCCCTGATTCTAGTTGCGAGCTCCTCAGACGTATAGTTTCTGCCTAAATCGTTAAAGGTAACGTCGAAGAGCCTCTTCAGCCTCTCAAGAGTCTCATCCGAGAAGACATAACTCAGATGCTCCTTCGTTGGAATGCATAAAATCTTCTTCTTTGCCTCTTCACTTCCCAAGGCAAC
>JAGGZB010000090.1 GCA_021162225.1 Candidatus Bathyarchaeota archaeon
AAAGAATTGTTCGAACAATATTTTCATATAATTGAAATGAAATTACTCCGAACGCCGCACGTCGCAAATTATTTCTTTATGGAAAAACCATAAAGAACCAGACTTGGAAGCGATTCCCGCAATAGACACTCTTTTAGAGTAGTTTGTGTCTCTCTTGATAGATCAAAAGTAGTAAGCCCTCAGCAATCTAAAAGGTTTTTATTAAACTTTCATGTCTATCTTGCACCTAATGTAATCCTCCAACACTTTCGAACCTCAAACATTATGGAGATTATTATCACAGTCGAGAAATTTAAAAACCCCGGGAAAAGCACTCGAGCCGAGGCTTGCCCTGAGTGGGCGAAGCGAGTCGAAGCACTCCGAGGGTGGAACGTAATTCGAGCTTAGTTCTGGGAGAAGTTTCCAGCAGTTGAACCAATTAAACATCTCGCTTTTTAACTTCTAGATTTATTCACCCGTTTCTCCCAGTTCCTCCTCTTCTGAAGTATGTCCAAGAATATGTTAACGTCAACAAAGATCTTCATGTGATCACTCAAATCTCTTAGCTATTGCTTCTGCTATGACCTTACTATCCATAGATGGCGGGTTATACGGCAGTATCCCAACAAGCTTCAACAATTCAAGGTCGTCTCCAGTAAAGGTCATGTTCGGATAATCCTTCTTCAATTCATTCTTTAAAATTTCAATCCTCTCCTCCTCGGAGGGCTTAGCGATCTTCAGCTCAACCTATGCGATGCGATACTCTATCCTAGCCAGCTCCTCTCTGACGCGTGCAAGATGCCTCTTGACCTCGCTTATCTCCTGAGCCGTTTCCACCACAAAAGAAATTTATCTCCAATGCTTAAAAGTTGTCCTTCTTCAGCCAGACAGCGCCGACGTCCTTCCATCTATTGCCTTCCTTCACTCGAATCTTCCATCTAGGCTTCTCTGCCATGCTTAGGTTATCTTAAGATAACCATAGGCATGGAGGAGTTCCGATTATTTAGGATCTTGTATTTCGAATTCGTTTTGCTTTCCATCGACTGCAAGCTTCACTTTCTCTATAAAATTCATTCCCAATAACACTTTGATCGGTGCTGGATCCGGTATTTTATGCACGACAACCGGTAGACTTTCAATTTCTATACCCGCTACTTCTAACTTTTCTAAAATTTTAACAGGTGCCTCTATAAGTCCAGATGCCGTGACCAGTATAGCCTTAGGAAAACTCCTATTTGCCTCTAGTTCTAGAAAATCCGCTATCACGGGCGGAATGACTGTGAAGACTGCTCCCGTATCTATCAATGCGTCCTCAAACACCTTGAACCTCTTGCCTTCCAGCCTGACCCTTACTACTAGCTTTCCTTTCTTTATCTCCATTTCAAAGACCTTTAGAAAAGGAAACCGTACTTCTTCTCCTCTTCGGTTGGAGAATAAAACACGTAAACCTCATCTATGCCCTTCTTTCGCAACTCCCTGTACAAATCCTCATGAGTATCAGAGATCGCAACTACTTCTCCATCTTTAAGCCCTATCCATTTGCCCACATGCTCACGCTTGATCTTCTCCACCAGATCTATCCGGGCCATTTTCAGTACCCAAAAATATAATTCAGCGGTGACATTTAAATAGTTTAAACGAAAACCTCGCTCCAGAACACATATCGGAACACCGCTTTCTCCCAGCCTTTTTAGTTAATGCTGATAAAGGGGCATTCATGAAGTTCAGTAAATACTTGATCTAAGAAAGAAGCTTGAGAGAAAGGGCTATGCTGTCATGAAGATATCGAGGACGTGCAATCTGCTTGTCGGGAATAGGAAGGAGATCTTTATCGTCCTAGTCAAAAAATCGAGAGGGGCAGGCGCGTTGCATCAACTGTATGAAAGGGCATCATGTAAATCTAAGCAAGAAGGGCTGGAAGATCCGAAATGCATAGGTGAATGCGTCGTAACGCTTTCGGTGATTTCGAAGCTGACTAAAATTCTAAGAGAGGAGGTTGTCGCTTGTCTTGCGAACTCGACCGCTCAAGCTTCATCGCAAAGAAGGACCTCTGGAAGTTCAAGCATTACGAGATAACGGAGAAAAGAGCTGTTGCGCTGACAACGTAGAAGAATTCTACAGAAAGGAAATGGATGCTTTCAATTTCTTGAGGGAGCTGGAGGAACGTCTCTACACATAAAGTTCCCCTCTATTTTTTAATTGCTCGTGCTAGTCGTCAGGCTTTGTATGAAGATAATGGAAATAGTCGAGGAGATAGAACAGCGCCTTATCCTGCGCTGGCTACGCTTCAGGGAGAAATTTGATCTTAAAAGGTTCATAAAAAGGAGTCGCTACTTTGTCGTCTACGCGATTACTGCATTTATCGTCTTCCTATTCGGCTTGAGCACATAGGGGTAGTATGTCCGTAGGTTTGTCGATATTCCAGCCCTTTCCCCTGAAAGCATGGTTCACTTCTCTGATTGGCTTCTCTGTCCGAAGCAGCCTTCCTGTTTCCAGAGCATCTGAAGCGAATCGCCGACCACGGATCCCTTGAGCTCACTCCCTGACTAGCTCGCGCTGAGATCTGGGCTTTCTATCGTTCAGCGCTTCTAACAGCATTCTCTGAGTGCGACCGATCGATAACTCTGATTCCCAGAATGGATTTTTGCAGTCTGCTATATAGATTATGCGTGTTCGAACCTAGAAGTAAGATGGCAGGTGAGCGCAGAAATAGACTACTGTTTAACTACGTTGAATAGCCAAAATGGGCATGAATCGGGCTTATTTGATAAGTTTAATATGGTAGCCCGGGGGAGATTCGAACTCCCGTCAGCGGGTCCAGAGCCCGCCATGCTTGACCGCTACACCACCGGGCTCTCCGCGTTTTATACACTATAGTATGGTTTCAACCTTTCTA
>JAGGZB010000034.1 GCA_021162225.1 Candidatus Bathyarchaeota archaeon
ATCTTTGACGTTTTTCTTTATCTCCTCGAAGATGTCGGGATAATACTTCTCCATCCATTCGTATATTTGAGCGCTACTCTGACAGAATCTGAAGAATGGATATTTCCTCATCAGTTTTAGGACGGAAGAGAATGTTAATGGGCAGATTCTATGAATTGTCTCTCCTCTAGGCCAGAGCCATGAAAGATCGATATGTGCATGCCCAGTTAAGTAGATAATGCCCTCCATCAATAATACCCTTCAATAAATTCCACAGCGAATATTAAACGGTTTTCATTAAGAGATTCCATGATTTAAATCAACGCCTAGATGGCTTATAGAGCCCCGGAGAAACGCCATGAAAACTTAATGTAAAAATGTTTCACTAGGGAATCATTTTTTGATGGAACCAATCAATGACCGTATGCTTTGACGTCTATGTTTCTAGTTATGGAGACCTCAAACCCTGTAAATAGACTAGTCTTTGGGAATCCTACTTAACTAGCGACAAACATTATCTAGCATAATAGTCTCTTCTGCGAAACGTTGAATCAGTAAACTCGGCTGGACACTATTTCCCTTCATCTTTTGTTTTCTTATTTCCAGAGGGATTTTTTATAGAAAATAGATGTACATTTCGACTCATGAATGTACATCTTTGCACATGACTTTATGCATCATTCCCTAATGGTAGATGTTAGGCGGGTCTTCGATGATAAGAAACTAGCTGCAAACTGGACATGATTTAAGTATCCTTATTATACTTAAACGTAAAATGCAACTCTCGTCAGGAATTCTTATTGATGTTATTCAGGAAAGTGCTGTCAATAACTAATGACCTACTTGTCAATATTGATAGAATTATATTTTGGCCATTGCATAATTGCATTGGAGGATAAGGATATGAGTTCAGATGATCTCTTCGACGCAATTTCTCATCCGCTGAGAATCGAGATTCTTAAGGAGCTATCTAAAAGGCCGAGGCGCTTCGCTGAGATTAAGAGAGAGCTCAAAATAGAGAGCAGTGGACTCCTAGACTTCCATCTGAAGAAGCTTGATGATCTAATCATGATAAATAAGGATGGATTATATGCTCTGACTGAGAAGGGATTCGCGGCGCTCCAAGCAGTCGAGGCGGCTAATAAGTATGGCTGGCAGAAAAGATCGTTCTATCTGAACCTCGCGGCATTCATACTGATAAATGCTTACTGCTTGTTGACAGGCTACTCTCACTCAATATACTATTGGATGATCGTCTTACCCCTGACAGCGGCGTGGATCGTATTTTACAGTTTCTGGACATTCGTAAAGAGAAGAATCCGCCTAAAATCTTAAGTAAATAGGAAGGCCTTTTGGGAATATTAAGCTCTAAGATCGGCGTGAGCTAGCGTCACCAAAACAGTAAGGAAACATCGTAGCCATCGCATCTCAACTTGAAGATCAAGTATCGAAGTTTGTTTGGATTCAAACGGTTCTGAGAAATCTACAATCCTAAAAGATGATTTTAGGACTAAGTTAAGGTTCTAAGATGAAGCCAGCATCAAGATAGCGTATGAAAACTATACAAATCCAAGAAGTCATATAGTTTCCAGTCGTGAATGGCAGATTAAAAGTGAGATGCAACTTGCGTATCACATAGCGGACAAAGAGAGAAGACTAGAGTGGCACGTATAACGCAGGGAGCATTAGCAAGTTTAAGTATCTGCTTTCTTCCCCTATGTATCCATAACATCTCCATAATGTCTTTAGGAAAACACCTAATAGCTTTGATTGATGATTGAAATGGATAGCTTGAAGAAGATCCTCTGAGAGGAAAGAGTCAAGAGGATATGCTTGAAGCATGGAGTCAAATATAGAATTATAATGTGAAGGGGCTCTATGGGATTATTTCAACGGTATTGTTAAAGGGAGGATATTTGATATCTTCTATGGAGACGATTCCAGATTTGAGCATCTTACTTACTCTTTCACGTTCTCCTCTAAGTAGATCTATTAGGTATTTCGTTGCGTCGCATATTTTTCTGAATCCATGCTCTCCCCAAAGCCTTTCTATGTGAGCATATAGGCATCTTCCTCCACAATAGTCTAAGTATGGACATTCAGTGCATGGAGAACCTAGACTATACTTCCTCAATGTTTTAGGAGTGTCCTGTGATAGATGACCAGCATGAGCCCATCTCTCATATACTGCTATTGGACAGGCAAGTATCCTACCATCTGTAAGAATAGTGTATGCTGATGAGCCGGCGCCGCATGGAGGCCTCTCTAGCGGGGAGCCAGTAATAATGGCGTAGGTTATCGCCTTGAATGGAGCTATACCCAGAACTTTTCCATTCTCCATCTCAGAGATCCAGTATTTCATTAATCTTGTTGTCCCAGGCATGTATGATGAATGAAGCCAATAATCGAAGTTACGCCATCTATTGCTCCAGATCACATCGAGTTGCCAGTGGACGTGATCAAATATCTCTAACGAAAGCAGATGCGTTACATCTCGGTAGATGTCGCTCTCCTCGCTTACGGTCATCCTAGCTAATAAATCACCCTCGAAACCTATTTGTCTCAGCCATTTAGCTGCCTTAACAACAGCAGCATATACTCCCCTGCCTCTATAGTAGTCAGTTACGTCCTTAATTCCATCAATTGACAATAACACCGTATCGAAGCGTCTCCAATATTTCTCATCAAGTCTGTGTATGAGCGTTGCGTTTGTCTGAATGACGAACTTCGTCCAGTCGATAGAATCCATAACTTTCCTGATGAATTTATGATTTAAGAGAGGTTCACCGCCATAAAATGCAATAATTGCTTCGGAATCCTCAGAGATGAATCTGACAAGACTCTTTAGTGGATATTTCACTCTCCAGGGGACTACATGCTCTGGGAAACTTCCGCTACAATACACGCATTGCAGATTACATTGCCCTGTAGTGTAGACTATATACAGCATAGCTCAACATCAATACTTTATTCGGATAGAAAACTCTTACTCGATAATTCACTATTTTCTTCATTACGAAAGCAACATGCCTTTGCATTTATGAAAAGCCATGAATCTTCGGCTATTCTCTCTTCATTTGTTGGTCACTAATTTTCCTATATAATTCAAGAGTTCTTCTAGCGTTAACGAGCATTCCATGATCATTATTGAAAAAGATGTAGACTTTCCGAGGCTTTATTAGAAGGATTCTTAGTAGAACGTCACTGAGCTCCTCATCTGTGTAGACATGGTTATACCAAGATGTTCTACCATGCATCCTCACGTACACTTTTCCATTAGTGCTGAGAATCTCACGTGGGAGATCTGGAGAATCAACACTTACCCAGGTGATCCCATAACATGAAGCCCATCTGAACCACCTCTCATTAAACCATTCTACATTTCTAACCTCGAGAGCGAACCTTTCATCAAGTCTAACTTTTTCTATGAAGCTTTCAATCCTTGATGCATACTTCGGAGTCATAAAAGGAGGCAGCTGAAAGAGATAGAAATCTATCAGCTCATCCATTGGAGAGAATAAATTTCGGAACTTCCTCCACAACTCGAGGGCTTTATCTCCAAATTTAAACTGGTGAGTTATCAATCTATTAACTTTGACCGACCACCTTAAACTTCGACCGTTCCTTGCCCAAGACCGTATCATGTTAGGAAAAGGGAAGCGATAGAAACTAGCATTTAATTCCACGGCGTTTAAGCCGGAGTTTTCTACAAACCATTTGAAGGAGCCCTCCTTATTCCAGAAGTATCTCCAACCCGATGTTCCAACGTAAAGCTTCATTCGCATCTCTTCCTGTATAAGCATGAAATATTCAAAAAGCATTTTCCCAAGACCGGGGATCTAAAAATAAAACCTTAACCACCTCGAGCCATAAAGGTTCAGCGTACATGAAGAGACCTTAATCGTTGAGATCATGTAAAACCATATTACATAGGATATCTTTGTATCGTTTGGTGGTATTATTGAATGGAGCCGATATACTCGCGTTAGAGCTCAAGGATCACGGCGTCTCATGGATTTCAACGCTCTGCGGAAACGGTCTCAACCCATTCTATCTGGCATGCAAAAGGGCGGGAATCCGCTTAATAGACACCCATAATGAGCAAGCTGCAGCCTACATGGCTGACGCTTATGGCAGATTGACGGGTATGATTGGAGTATGCGCCGTTAGCAGCGGAGTTGCTCATTCAAATGCTCTAACGGGAGTTGCTAATGCGTATTTTGACGGCGGACCGATGCTATTGATTACCGGAGCAAGCGCCGGATATGGATCTGGCAGAGGAGTCTTTCAAGAGTATGACCAAGTTGCCTTAGCCGCTCCAATATGCAAATTTGCCAAATGTGTCTATAGAATTGAGGATCTAAGATTTCTCGTTAGAGAAGCCTTGAGAACAGCGGTGAGTGGGAGGCCGGGTCCAGTTCATCTCACAGTACCTCTCGATGTTATGGAGTCTGAATACAGGGAACGTAAACCTTTGAAGCCGTCTATGTCTCCATCGAGCGCGATGGCCCTTCAGAGATCCCGGTCTCAAAGTTTAGATCCCAAGGTGATCGATGAAGCCGTTAGAATGATTCTTGAGGCTGAGAAGCCGATCATCGTAGCTGGCAGCGGAGTCTTTTATTCCAGCGGCCAAAGATCCCTCATGCAGCTAAGCGAGGTTGGAGCGATACCCATAGTGATTCCCATATGGGACAGAGGATGCGTAGAGAAGCCTCACCCGAACTTTCTCGGGGTTATCGGCGCGGCTAGTGGAGAGCCGTGCCTCTTGGAGGATGCGGATCTCATAATAATGGTTGGTGCTAGGGTTGATTATAGGGTTGGATTTTTAAAGCCGCCTAAGATCAAGGAGGATTCCTCCATAATACGGATTGACACTGACCCATCCAGTCTAATGCAAGGCGTCGACTCAGACCTCGCAATATTGGCCAGTCCAGACATAGCGCTTGATAAGATAGCCAAGGAGCTAAAACGTAAGGGAATGCACAAGCATAGAAAGTGGCTTGAAGATGCCCGTGAGAGATGGCGTAGATTTAGGGCTCGATGGGTTGAAAGGGAACCTCCGGAATCTAAACCCTTAACCGGATGGCACATAGTTAAGGCTATACGTCCAATACTAACTGATGGTACAGTTTTTCTCATAGATGGGGGAAATATTGGGCAGTGGGTTCACATGGTTCTAGCCGATCACTATCCAAGCCGATGGCTAACATGCGGCGCGAGCGCTGTTGTAGGCTGGGGCCTGCCCGGAGCCATGGCTGCTAGACTTGCATATCCGAAGAATCCTGTATTACTGCTGTCTGGTGATGGAGCCTTTGGTTTCACACTCGCTGATCTCGAATCTGCCGTTAGACACAACCTGCCTTTCGTCGCCGTCATCGCTAATGATAGCGCATGGGGGATAGTTGCCTCATCTCAGAGAAGCAGATACGGTGAGGGAGGTATGATTTCCAGCAGATTTGGAGCTATACGCTTTGATCTTGTCGCTGAGGCTTTAGGCGCGAGGGGAATGAGAGTTGACGATGTTAGAGAGTTGAGATCCGCAGTAGAGGATGGATTCTCATCAGAAACTCCCGTAGTTATAGATGTTCCAGTATCCATACTTGGCCCTGCCGATGTTAAATAATCTTCACGGCCATTCTAAATTTAATGCTACTCAGATACTTTGATGCGCTAAGCCGATCCCGCAGGGATTTATCAGATTTCGGGACTGAAAGATGAAGCTGCCAAGTTAAAGATCAGCTCTTTATGGCTTGTGTCTCAGGAAAAATTTGGCGCTTCTCCACCTATCCTTCGCGATTTGTAAGTTTCCTATGACGCTTCCGTGAAGCGAGTAGAAAATATAGCATAGATAGGCGCATTTTTCGCATTTGCTATATCTCTTCCTCAACTCGTTAAACTTTTCACTATTCCAAAGCTTCGGCAAGTCAAAGATTGAGGCGACAGGCTTCTGTAAGTGGCAACCAGAAACTTCTCCACGATGATTTATCATGAAGAAACTTCGCAATGCATGACATTTCCAGGTTCTTTTATTACTTGAATAGATATTTCTGATGGCTTTAAGCGTCTTAGTAGTCATTAAAATGCCGCTGTTTTTCTTCTTCATTTCTAGTAGGAGATCACATAGCTCCACCATGAACTTCCTATCTCTTATCAAAAACTCCTCATCTTCTTTACCAATACTGAATAGTTCATCCGAGCTCTGCATAACATCGTAAGAATACAGGCAATACCAGACTGGAATCCCCTTATTCACGAAATACCTTGTGAAGTCAGCTATTTCATGAAGGTTAAGTTGCGAAATCGTCGGCGAAACGACGACGTTGATTCCTTCCTCATGAAGCTTTTCAATGGATGCCATAGCTTCCTTCCACGCTCCCTTGACACCCTTTATGTAATCATGCTTCTCCGGATTTAGGCTATCTATTGAGATCGCTACGAAATCTGCGTTACGCAAAGCTTCTACCTTCTTTCCAGCCATACTTCCATTGTCATATACCGTGGTGATAAAGAAGCGAGACGCATACTCTATGATCTCGTCGATGTCGGGTCTTAATAGAGGATTCCCGCCCGATATAGTGACTTCCAAAACGCCGATCTTTCTGAGGATATCCAGTCCCCTCTTGATCTCTTCCGTTGAGAGCTCCTCTTCATCTTGCTCACGCCAGACATTACAGCCCCTGCAACGATAATTGCATTTTCTCGTAATCATCCACTGAACGTGATATGGCTTGTTAGGAGTTAAAGCTCGTGATATTACTCTTAAGGCTTTATTGAACGTTATCAAATCTTATATTACTCTCCACATGCGCTAGGATTATTCATCTTCTAGATAAGCACTCGTGAATATTACCGTTTCATTTCATTACATTTACTAATAAAAGTCTTGTTGAATTGTAGGAATTCTACTTTCCCAGATCATCTGAGCTCTGCTTCATGACGGCCTAACAAATTTATTTATATGTTGCTGGAGTAGAAGAACTTGCTATGAAGCATGACGAGGCAAGCAGCGAAAAAGTAGATGTTGTTGTTCTTACAAAAAATAGTGAAAGAGTTTTAGAGAGATGCTTAAATTCCATTTATAAAAATCTTCCAGTCAACCGCTTAATAATCGTCGATGGATACTCAACCGATTCTACACTCAAGATAATTGAGAGATTTAGGAAGAAATATGGCAATGTAATTCTATTGATGGATAATGGTACACGCGGCAGCGCCAGAATGAAGGGTATAAGAGAGGTTCGCACCGAATGGTTTGTCTTCGTGGACAGCGACGTAGTGCTCTGCAATCAATGGTATGAGAGAGCTAAGAGATTCATGAAGGATGATGTGGGGGGCATATGGGGCATAGAGATATGGGACGGTCTCCAACATTCAGCTGCTTTAAAGCTCTTCCTGGTAGTGACGAGGAAGATTTTCTATCTGAGAGGGGGGACACATGACATGTTGGTGCGGCGTGAAGCAGTCGAAGATATTAAGATTCCAAGAGACCTGCACGTATTTGAAGACATGTTCATTAAGGAATGGATCGAGGGGAAAGGCTATAGAGTTATAGCAACATATGATCCGTACTGCATACATTATAGGCCGCCGAGCGCATGGACATTCAGAGGAAGCATCGATATACTTGCTGAGAACCTGAGATTTGCACCTCGCAGAAGATTGCCCCATATGTTTTTGGCGTATGGATTCTACACAGCCTACATTGCATATAGAATCATATCTAAAAATTTAAGTTATTAATTCGCATTGGTTCATGATGAGTACCTTTTCAGATAGGCTTAAAATCGTGCATATCCAACTTCTTCAGCAAGAAGGAGCTTATTAGAGGACGTAGGGTCAGCAATGATTAGGATCGACAGATTACGGAAGTACTGTGAGATTAAGAACCGATACAAGGAAGTAATAATAATAAATCCAATAATGACTGGAGGTTTAATACCAAAAGAGACATGGGAGAAGCTTATCGAAGAAAACTGGCTTAACGTCGGATACTCTGTATGCTTCGACTGCATTAAGGGGCAGTCAAGCCTTGTTTCCAAGCCTCCAATCAGAGACTTCCTAAGCGAAGTAGCGGAGTTTCTAGGAGGAGATATCGTCCATCACACGTTCGGATGCCGTGCAGCCCAATTCGCGGTTATGAGGACAATAAGCAATTACGTTAAGGGAGAAGGTGCCGAGGACTACGCCAACATTGTTCTGGTTGATTCTCTATGTCATTATACAACTGTGATAGCTGCGGAGATGGCTGGGCTTAGATTAGCCGAGGTCCCGCATAGCGGCCATCCAGAATATAGAATATTCGCAGATGGCTTCCGCCAGAAAATTGAGGAGATCAAAAGCAAAACTGGGAAACTTCCTGGGCTCATAGCTGTGACGCATGTTGAGCCATATCATGGAAACATGAACCCTGCTGAGGAGATTGGGAAGATCGCCGAGGAATATGGAATACCTTACATGGTGAACGCTGCCTACACCGCCGGAATAATTCCTCTAAATATGAAGGATCTCCACGCAGACTTCCTCACAGCTTCAGCGCATAAATCCATGGCTTCCCTTGCGCCGTTAGGCTTTCTGGCGGCAAGCCACGAATGGGCGAAGAGAGTATTCGAAGAGTCTAAGGTTAGAACAGAACTAAGCGGCAGATCATTCAAAAATAAGATTCCAAACATATTTGGATGCAGCATAGGTGGAATTCCCCTTATATCAGCCATGTACTCCTTCGTACATGTCGTGAAAAGAGTAGGCAGATGGGAAGAGGAGCTTGCAAAGACGCGGTGGTTCATTAGAGAGATGGAAAAGATGGATGGCGTCCATCTGATCGGGGAAGAACCTCACAATCACCATCTACTACACTTTGAGACCCCCATCTTCTGGGAGATATCCAAACGCCATAAGAGAAGAGGATTCTTCCTAGCGGAGGAGATGATTAAAAGAGGCATAGTTGGATTACAGAGAGGATTAAGTAGACACATAAAGCTCTCATTATATGGTCTCGAACGGGATCAAGCAGAGAAGGTTAGGGATGCGTTCTTTGAGATTGCTGAGAGATACATCAAGAAGTTCAACCTAGACTATCCAGTGCCGTAAATTTCCAAGCAATCTTTATACATGCGCGGTCAAATTCAATTAATCGAGCTATTTACAGATGGGTTCCAAGATGGTTCTGAAAGTATTCAATACACTTGGAAGAAAGAAGGAAGAGTTCATCCCCGTCAATCCAGGAGAAGTCAGAATATACGTTTGCGGACCGACAGTTTACGACTACATTCACATAGGAAACGCTAGAGCATTCGTCGTGGCCGATGTCGTACGCCGATACTTGAGATATAAGGGTTTCAAGGTGAAATATGTCAGTAACATAACGGATATCGACGACAAGATAATAAATAGGGCTAGGGAACTCGGAATCAGCACTCAGGAACTCGCGGAAACCTACAGCAACGCCTACCTCGAAGACATCGCTAAGCTAAATATTGAGAGACCGGACGTGATGCCCCGTGCAACGCAACATATTCCAGAAATGATCGAAGCCATTGAGAGACTGATCGAGAAAGGATATGCATACGTAGTTGATGGAGACGTCTACTTTGACATCTCAAAATTTAAGGATTACGGTAAGCTCTCCGGAAATAGAGCCGAAGCCTTAGAGATGGGAGCGAGGATAGAAGTAAATCCGAAGAAGAAGAACCCAGCGGATTTCGCCTTGTGGAAGAGCCGGAAGCCCGGGGAGCCGGGATGGCATAGTCCATGGGGCAAGGGAAGACCGGGATGGCACATAGAATGCTCAACAATGGCCCAGAAGTATTTGGGTGAGACCATAGATATCCATATGGGCGGGAAAGACTTGATTTTTCCACATCATGAGAACGAGATTGCTCAGGCGGAAGCCTTAACTGGTAAGCCCTTCGTTAAGTACTGGCTTCATAACGAGTGGTTAACGGTTGAAGGCGAGAAGATGTCAAAGTCTCTCGGAAACTTCGTGACTGTTAGAGACGCATTAAAAATATGTAGCCCGGTGGTTTTAAGATTCTTCTTGATATCTGCTCATTACCGGAGTCCCTTAGACTTCAACAGAGCAGCCTTGAAGACCGCTGAGAGAAACCTTGAAAGACTCGTTAGAGCCTTGGAGAGGCTTAATAGCATTCCAGAAAGAGAAGATCGGACAGTTGAGGATGAAAAGTTGATCTTGAAGGTTGAGGCGGAAAAGAGAAAGTTTGAAGAAGCCATGGACGACGACTTCAATACGCCCTTGGCGATATCCGCATTATTCAGCATGGCAAGACTCATAAATAGCTATGCAGATGAAAACAAGACAATCGAGAGAACCGCTAAACTCAGAGTTCTAAAAGTATTCGTTGATCTCCTCGGCGTCCTCGGGGTAAAGTGGGCTGCGGACAAGAGAGAGACCCGGACTGATGAACTCTTTAAAGGCGTACTTGAACTGCTCATAGACGTAAGGAACGAGTTAAGAAGAATGAAGAAGTGGGAGATCGCCGACCACATAAGAGATGAGCTAAGAAAGATGGGCATCATCCTCGAGGATGCTGGTAAAGAAACTAAATGGACGATAAAAAGGGAAGACGCATAGTCACGAGGGATCAAAGATCCGCACCTGCATGACAGATGATTTTTCATGGAGATACTTTAGAGGGGGATCAACATCCTGGGATACTGCAGAGAACTGATAAGATCTGTTGAGGAATTGAAAAGGAGCCCTGTGAAACGCATTATAGAGAAGAGAATATCCGAGTTTAAAGAGCTTGGAAGGAAAGAAAGCCGGGAGATCTTTAAGGAACTCTGTTTCTGCATATTATGCGCCAACTATTCGGCTGAACGGGCAATTAAGATCCAGAAGAGAATAGATGATGACTTCATAACTCTCTCCCGCGAAGAGCTGGCTGAGAAGTTGAGGGAAGCTGGGCATCGCTTTCCCAGCTCCCGAGCAAAATATATAGTTTCAGCTAGGAAATACTGTGATTCCATTAAGGAGATTATGGAATCATTTAACGATCCGAATCAGCTTAGAAGATGGCTTGTCAGGAATATTCTTGGAATAGGCTTAAAGGAGGCAAGCCATTTCCTACGAAATATTGGATTCACAGACTTCGCCATTATAGATTTCCATATTCTAAATCTTCTGGATAGATACGGCGTCGCCAAGAAGCCTAAGACATTAACGGAATCGAGGTATCTTCAGATTGAAGAGAAACTTAGAGAAATCTCGAGGCGTGTAGGCTTAAACATGGCGGAGCTGGACTTATACTTGTGGTTTATGGAGACGGGGAAAATCCTAAAATAGACAGTTAGGGATATCTAGAGGGATTTATAGAGGAGGAGAAACACGATGAACTTTTACTCTGAAGACATAAGGCTCTCAACAAGTAGGAGAATGGAAATCTTGGACATAACTGACAAAGTATATAACGTGGTTGCAAAGAGCGGGATAAAGAATGGCCTAGTTAACCTCTGGGTTCCGCACTCTACAGCAGCCATAGCGGTGAACGAGCACGACATCGATCTCTGGGATGACATATTAAATGTCCTTCAGAAGATCGCTCCGCTCAAAGATAGATACAAGCACAACGCGAAATATAGCTGGAGCTCAAGGGAGCAGAACGCACATGCACACATACTGAACTGTCTAATTAAGCCCGGAGTCTCAATACCTCTTGAGGATGGCAGGCTACATTTAGGAACGTGGCAGTCTATACTCTTCATCGAAATGGATGGTTCAAGATCACGTAGAGTCCACGTACAGGTTATAGGAGAATAGCGCAAAGGATCACATCGCCGACATCGACCTTTAAGGATACAACGTTCCCTTCAGGCTTTGATCCTTTCGAGTTTCAATTAAGATTTATCACGAGGCTTTTAATAGATTATGTATTGTCGCCCCGATGCCAAAGAGATATCCCCTAGGCAGCGGAATTCCATGCGTGAAGCACAAATGCGTTCTATGCTGTATAGGGACGGAAATGCTACTTTCAAAGGCAGATATAAATAGGATCGTAAAGCTAGGTTACGACCTCGAGGACTTTGCAGTTAAGACGGCCGAGGGATGGAGACTGAAAAATTCTTCTGGCAAGTGCGTCTTCCTCGGCGAAGATGGCTGCCGGATATATCCGTATAGACCTGAGGGCTGCAGGCTTTACCCCCTCGTATACGATGAAAATTACGGATCGATAAGATTCGACGACGCATGCCCCTACGCTGATGAGTTCATGATAACCGAGGGAGATATTAAGAGACTGATCAAACTACTCGCCCGATTGGAGAATGAAAAAAGAAGACTCTGCAAGACCTAGACCGTGTCCTTTTTATCTGAAAATGCTAAAGGGAAGACAACATATTAATTTAGATGCGCATTTCTATTTAATATTAGCTTAGCATTCTCTTAAAGAATAAGGTATGATAGAGTGAAACTCGGAAAGAAATCTGTCAAGAAACTCAAAAGACGCATTCCTTGGATAGAGCATGTTATAAACGAGGAGACTGCTGGAGATCTAAACCTAGAATCTCCGAGACCCGAGCTTCAAGCTAGGAAAAGAAGCCTCTGCCTCATCTGCAGAGGAAGCCGAAGGCTGTGTGGAAGGGATAGGTGCCCAGCCATTCTGAAGCTGTACTCTTTTATGAAGACAAAGAATGCTGTTTCTTCAAACAAGATGATAGGTTCCTCGCCGCCGGGCGTCTTCGTCGGACGCATTGGATATCCGTATGTCTACGCTGGCCCCCTAGTTCCACCTTTTATCGGCGATACGTCACTATTTGATCTCCCTGAGCAATGGCTTGGAAAGACGGCTGAGGACATAATAGAATTCAGAACAAGCCTCATACGCGGGAAGTTCAGAGTCAATGTTAAGAAGCCATGGAGAAACGAGCATTTCCTAAACGAGACTTTAGAGATTGCCTTATCAAGAAGCCCTGTTGATACGGAAGTAACTTTTCGTAAAAAACCGTCTGGTAGAATTCTTCTGGATGGTACTCTTCAGCCGATGGGTCCCTCAGCTATGTTAGAGCAGATGAAAATCGGCAGCTCTAAGACGGACTTTAAAATCGAGAAAGCATATAGCGATGAAGATTTAAGATCTGAAGAAGCAATCTTTAATCTGTACTTAAGCGGCATACCGGTTTCAAGGATTCAAAGAGCATTCAGTGTGGGGGCCTTTGGGATTAAGAGCCAGAGACGCCTCGTCCCGACTAGATGGAGCATAACAGCCGTTGACTCAATAATCTCAAGGAACCTAATTGAGAAGAAGGTGAAAGGAAACAACACAATTAATGAGTACCGCGTTTACGAATTCAACTATTTAGGGAACAGATTCATAGTGCTTCTGACGCCCTCTTCATGGAGATATGAATGGATCGAGGCTTGGTATCCAGGAACGGTCTGGAATCCAGATGGTTTGAGCATAGCTATAGGGGGAGACTGGGAGGGATATAAGGGAAGAACTACGTATGCGTCTCTCGGCGGATGCTATTATGCGGTCAGGCTGGCAGTGGCCGAGTTTCTAGCAAGGGAGAGAAAGCAAGCTGGAGTTGTGGCGATGAGGGAGATCCATCCGAGCTTTATAACGCCGCTTGGGGTATGGATAAACAGAGAAAGTGTGAGGGAGGCGCTAAAGAGAAGACCGGTTAAATTCAATAATCTCTGCGATGCCATAGAGTATATAAGCAGAAGGTTCTCGATAGGGATGGATGAATGGATTGAGACGAGTACGCTTCTGAAAGAGGCATTGTACCAAGAAAAAATCACAAAGTACTTTTAGCCTTTGTGGCTTATGCGCCTCCATATACCTCTTAAAAGGCTCTTTAGAAGCATCTTCAGAAGCTTTTCTCCTCTCCTTCTCCATTATCTTCTGGGAGAACTTCTTGAACCCGTCAAGCGTAACTGGCTTCCTTTCTACTCTCTGCAAGTAGGCTGACGATGTAATTGCCATAGTCTCGGCTCCGACATGCTTATCACACACTCAAAATGCGGGTGAACTTTGAGATGGTCTAAGAATTTACCAGCTTCCGATATTTCAGAATTTTTATATATACCAGAAAAATTTTATTTTTCTGGTGAACTCATTGAATCAGATAATAACCTCTAAGGTTGGAAAGAAGGGGGCGATATACCTTCCGAAACGCATCCTAAAGCAGCTAGGAATAAATGAGGGAGACACGGTTCTCATAAAACCCATGAAAGAGAGGGTGGTGCTGGAGTTCATTAATGACCCACTCTCCTTAGCCCTCAAAGTTAAGAAGTGGGCCAAGACCAATGTTAGGGAGTTTGAGAGAGAGTCTGAGGAGGAGCAGAATGAAATCTACAATCCTTAAAGCTCTACTAGACTCAACCTATCTCCTCCCAACCTTCGGAATCGAGATTGAAGGATTAACAGACGAAGAGATCGCTAAACTCAGAGAGGCTAAGATTAAGGGGAAAGTTAAATTCTACTGCTCACCATTCTCTTGGATCGAGATTATAGGTAAAGTTTGCAGAGAGATGGAACACGCAAAGATAGAATTGGATGAGATAATAGATAATGCCGTCAAATCCCTCCTAAAATCAAAATTTTATGAATGGATACTCCCAAACTCAGAAGCGGTTAAGCTAGCATTTAAGCTAAGAAGGCTGGGGCACAAAGACAACATAGACAACCTCCTCTACGCAACATCGATAAAGGAAGGCATCATACTCCTCACGATGGATGAGGACCTCAAAAGATTCCTGTCGAAAAATAACCTCAAAACCGAAAACCTCTTAGACCATAAAGATCTCCTAAAAGAACTTGAACACCATCGATGAAGTAGATATCTGCAGGTTCTCAGAATCTTTAACTTTCTAATCTAATAGTCGTCTTTAAGCACTCTAAGACTGAATAGACATTTCGAATCTTAAAGAGCTTTGAGATTAGTTTTATAAGTCAGTTTGGAGGTTATTAAAGTGTTGAATGGGAGGAATGGGCCATCAGCTTTGAATATGTGGTTGAGACTGAAGACTTAGCTAAATATTATCAGATGGGACCCGTAACAGTTAAAGCTCTTAATGGAGTTAATCTTAAGGTTAGGCGCGGCGAGTACCTTTCTATTATGGGGCCTTCGGGGTCTGGGAAGACTACGCTCTTCAACATGGTTGGGGGAATCGACAGGCCAACGAGGGGAAGAGTCTTCATTGATGGTGTGGATATAGCGAAGCTGGATGCCTACGAGCTCGCCTGGCTTAGGTGCAGAAAGATCGGATACATATTCCAGACCTTCAACCTGATACCTGTTCTTACAGCATTAGAAAACGTTGAATTGCCAATGATATTCGCGGGAGTTGATCGTGAGGAACGTCTGAGACGCGCCCGTGAAATTCTGGAGTCTGTAGGTCTGGGCGATAGACTTGACCATCGGCCTGCGGAGCTGAGCGGTGGGCAGCAGCAACGAGTCGCCATAGCCCGGGCCCTAGCTAATAATCCGGTGATCATTCTTGCTGATGAGCCTACTGGAAACTTGGATCTACACACCGGATTAGAGATAATCTCTCTGCTTAGGGAAATGAACAAGGAGAAAGGAGTGACGGTGATCGCGGCGACGCACGACCTAAAAATGATAGATGTCAGTGACAGGATAGTTTATCTCCGCGATGGGCTTATCGACCGATATGAGACCAGAGCCGAGGTCTATATAAGAGCGGAATAGAATCCAAATTTATAATTTATTTTATTGCTGTTTCATTCTCTTCGTTATCTAGTTTATGTTATGGCTGTTTTCTTGTCGAGCATGCTAATGAATTCTGGTAGTTTTATGGTATAAAAGAATAAGGATTAAGATTTCGATTCAAAGGTGATTATCAGAAAT
>JAGGZB010000133.1 GCA_021162225.1 Candidatus Bathyarchaeota archaeon
ATTTTCATCCGGTAATAGGCGGCATTGAAACATACGTTCTTGAGCTTTCAAGGGAACTTATCGATAAAGGACATGAAGTCTTCGTATTTACATCTAACAAGACAATGAGCCAAGAATATAATGTATTCCCGAGCTATGAGGAGATAGAGGGTATAAAGGTCTTCAGGTTTAGGGTCTGTCCCTTTACTAGGGGGGTGGAGTTCTGGTTTGGCTTCGCTGAAAAACTGCTTGAGATAAAAGCTGATATTGTTCACAGCCATAAGGTTGGGTTCTTCATGAATGATGTCTGCGCCTATTTGTGCGAGATGAGAAAGATTCCATGCGTTTCCACAACTCATGGAGTTCCCTATATATCCGACGTTCATAAGGAGCCGCTTCTGAGAGATATTTATTTGAAGTCTATCCCTAGAATAACCGTGAAACTCTTTGATCAGATAATAGCTCTCTCCACAATAGAGATTCCATGGCTTTTAAGATCAGGAGTTCCGAATGAAAAGATACATATAATTCCGGGGGGAGTATCTAGACGGGCAACTGAATTAGGAGTAAATTCCGAAGAATTCAGAGAGAAGTATGGCATAAAATCCAAAATGATCCTGTATCTTGGTCGATTAGCGAAGAAGAAAGGAATCGAGCATTTAATACGCGCGGCTCCTCAGCTCCTCAAGGATTTCCCAACGTTAAAGATAGTCGTAGCCGGGCCTGACTGTGGGATTATGCGAAGCCTGAAGGAGCTGGCATGTAAATTGGGAGTTGAGAGAAACATAGTTTTTACGGGTCCTCTTTCAGAAGGGGAGAAATACGCGGCTATAGCGTCTTCGGAGGCTCTTGTTCTTACAAGCTCCTTCGAGGCTCAAGGGCTCGTTCTACTTGAGGCTCAGATTTTAGGGAAACCCGTCGTGGCTACGAGGCAGGGGGGAATTCCATACTTTATAAAGAATGGCGAGAACGGCATTCTAATAGAGTATGGAAAACCCGATCAGATAGCTGAGGCTTTAAGGAGCATATTGATGGATGAAGCGTTTGCGCGCAGGCTGGGTGAGAATGGGAGACGCATGGCTAAGGAATATACTTGGGACAGGATCGCGGAGGAGATCCTCTCGGTATACGAGGACGCCTTAGAGAGTAATATGGCTTAGAGTATGCTGGCTGCTTCCGCGTTAATCCTTTACCTCTTGACGCTCCACCTATAGATGCTATTAGATCTTTCCCTCTCGATCTTTCCTTCCTTCTCGAGATCCTCTAGTATACAGCCGATTGTAACTGGTCGGGAGGCAACGGCTTTCTCATGTATCTGCTTTATGCTTAGAGGCTTTTCTGCCTCTTCGAGGATCTCCCAGACTCGAGACTCAAGCTCCTTTATTCCCTTTAGGCTTTCATTTATATGCTTCACCACATGCTCTCCTCGGAGAACCGCTTCACTGAAGGGTGGGAATGGATGGCCGGTTATGAGAACTTTCACTGGCTCCTGCAGTAGGCGGCGCATAGACTCAGCGTATTCTTTAGGGCTGTGGAAGAGGAGAGGTCTTCCTTCCCCTCTACCTTGGGCGGAGTCCCCTGCTATGCAGACCCCCGTCTCCTCGTCTAAGAGACACGAAGAATCCGGAGAGTGGCCTGGCGTATGTAATATGCGGATCCGTCTGCCATCAAGTTCGAGAATATCGCCATTCTCAAATGTAACATCAGCCTTGAATGATTCGAAGTCGGGTTTCCCCCTCGGGTATATTGATGGAAATCTTTCATGAAGCTCTTTATTTATTAAATCGGCATCTTCGACGTATGGTTTTCCAGATTTGTGAACATAGACTTTACAGCCTGTTTCTTTTTTAATCTGAGCTACGCCGCCGCAGTGATCTAAGTGAGCGTGCGTTAGTATTATGCGAGAAATCTCTGACGGTTCTCTTCCAATCTTTTTCAGATATGGATATATAGCGGTCCTAGGCGAATCCGAGGCTCCCACATCCACTAACGTTATGGCATCATCCAGAATAGCGACGGAGCTTACAAAGTAATTTAGCCATGGACACTTTATCAAATGGATTCCTTCCGCCACTTCCATCTGTAAACCCCAGTTGACAATGTACCTTTTGGCATAATAAGCGTTCCTCATCTTTAGATGATTAATTCCTCAGAATCCTTCTCAATTCTAACAGCACCGGAATCTTGCGTATCTGCTCATTTGTAAGCCTATCCCATATGATCCCTCTAGGCTTTGGGTATTTACTCTTTATCTTCACACTCTTCTGAGGAGTGAAGATAAAATCAACTATTAAGTCATGTTCTTCCCTCGGCGCGTCATCCACTATCTGTAGGTCGTGAACCGTCGTAAATACTGGAGTTTCCTCATCCGCCAAGCTGAGACTCCTCAGAATTCCATACTCGATCTCGCTGTATCCTCCTCCCTTACCGACACGTATACCCTCTCTTGAAACCGCTACGGAACCCACCACAATAAGATCTACTTGAGGCAGACTCCTCAGCGGACAAATTTTTCCATATTTGAATGCTCCTTTGATTGTCGATGCTTCCATGAATGCTCTTCGCGGAATTTTATTTGAATCGAGCAGGATGAAGCCCTTCCTCAATCTTGGAGTGGGCATCACTAGGAGCTTTCCGCATTCTAGAGCTAAATATCTAACAGGCTTCTGCGGAGAGTCAGGATTCACCTTGATTACTTTAGCTTCTTTAAATTCCCTTGAGGCAGCTATTTTCTCCGCCGCTTTTCTGGCTCCTACGAAATTTGGTATCCTTCCCCATATGGGCTTTGGGAATCTCGCCACATCATTCTCTTCAAGAATCTTCCAAATCTTATTTCTTATCTCCGCTTTGCTTAACAAAATGGACATCTCAAGGAGTACTTCTCTAATGCTCTGAGGATTTATCCACCACATGAAAAAATAAGCTTTTATGGATGACTACACTTAATTGAATGGGGATCTTGAATGGGTATAGAAAGACTTGTCAGGAAAGCTATTGACGATGGCGAAGGTATTTTACGGCTAGCTCCAACATGGGTTCCTAGAGATTTTCTCTCTCCAGGAGGGCGGCTTAGGCTAGATCCAAGTGACCTATACGCACTCGGCGCCGGAAGAGGGGGAATTGATGAAAGATGGCTGGCTTCCACGGTAAAGGCGGATAACCCTGGGGCGCCGGAGGATGAGGGCTTAAGCTATATAGTTATAGATGAGAAGGAAGCAGAGAAGAGCTTGCTGAGAGACGCCATTAACGAGGTAGGCGAAGAAATTATTGGAAAGGAAGCTATGAGAAAGTATGGCGGATGGACCGTTTTGACCAAGCTTTTTGATAATTCTGTTCCGATACCGTTTCACTTGCATCAGATGGAAAAACACGCCCGCGCCGTTGGCATGGAGCCCAAGCCTGAAGCCTATTATTTTCCGCCTCAGCTTAATACTAACGAGGGGAAATTTCCATATAGCTTCTTCGGCTTAGCTCCAGATACAACCCGAGAGGACATAAAGGAATGTTTAAGAAACTGGGATAAAGGGGATAATGGAATACTCTACTATTCCATAGCTTACAAGCTTAAGCCCGGAACAGGATGGCTTATTCCAGCTGGGATCCTACATGCTCCAGGAACGCTTGTAACTTATGAGGTGCAGAAAGCATCCGATGTATTCGCTATGTATCAATCTATGCTTGAAGGTAAGCCTGTTCCCCGCGAACTTTTGGTAAAGGACGTTCCTAAAGATAAGCGGGATGATCTAGACTACATCGTGGACATGATAGATTGGGAAGCTAATCTTGATCCATATTTCAAAAGGCACCATTATATTGAGCCTAAATTCGCTAGGGACCCAGAGGAGACCAGAAAGGAGGGCTATGTGGAGCGATGGATCGTTTATGCATCTGAAGAGTTCAGCGCTAAGGAGCTAAAGGTCTTTCCCGGAGCTGAGGTTAAGGTGAAGGATCCGGCTGCCTACGGACTCATAGTTATACAAGGCCATGGAAGAATAGGGAGATTTAAAGTTGAGGCCCCGAGCGTGATTAGATACGGCGAATTGACCAATGACGAATTATTCGTTACAGCGGATGCAGCGAGAGATGGAGTGAAAATAATTAACGAGAGTATTCGCGAAGACCTCGTCATACTGAAGCATTTCGGCCCAGGCAACCCTGAGGCTCCAAAGACTATCTAATGTTTCTCATGATTAAAGATTGACCCCGTTTTTCATTTTGTCTGCTTTAATGTATTCCGTTGACCTTTAAAGATCTTTCAGCAAGACTACATTATTTTTATTCTTAGTTCTTGTTAGGAATGCACGGTCTACTTGGGGGTTATCCTGAAGAGTCTCTACGCCATCATAGTTTTCGCAGATATGATTAGTTAAAGCTAGATTGATAGGAAGACGCGTCCCTACATGAAGAAATATATTTCTGCAAGCAGGCACCTCTTTATCTTCGTCTCATCAGCCATGATGAGGATCTCTTTAACGAAAACTTTTTCAGTTAGAAAGTCGAAATAACTGAGGCAACCTTGAGAAGAATGGGTGAGTAAGCTAGGGTGGGGATTAAGATGCTGGAGATCTCTGAGAGAACTAGGAATCTGGGTACGGAGAACGCGTTTGTTGTTCTGAAGGAAGTTAATGAGCTCGTTCGCGAGGGAAAAGACATAGTTAACTTTTGTATTGGACAGCCAGATTTTGACACTCCCGAGTATATTAAGGAGGCAGCCATTAAGGCTATTCGGGAGGGGAAGACTGGCTATACTCCATCGCCGGGCATACCCGAGCTTAGAGAGGCAGTTGCTGAATACTTTTCTAAGACCAGAAATATTGATGTTAAGCCTGAATGGGTAGTTGTAGCGAATGGCGCCAAGCCCTTCATAGCGTATACTATATTAACAGTGACTGATTATGGGAGGGGTGACGAGGTCTTATATCCAAACCCCGGCTTTCCGATCTATGAATCTCAGATACGAGCGAATGGAGCCATACCTGTCCCTCTCCCATTACATGAGAGTAAAGGTTACGCGTTTGATATCGAGTATTTAGAGAAGAAGATAACTGATAGGACCAAGCTGCTAATCTTGAACTCCCCCCACAACCCCACCGGAGGCGTATTGGATAAGGATACTTTGGAGCAGATAGCGGATATAGTGAAGAGGCACGATAACCTCTGGGTCTTATCTGACGAGATCTATTCGCATATGGTTTACGATGGGGAATTCGTTAGCATAGCATCATTTCCAGGAATGCAGGAGAGAACAATAATAGTCGATGGGGTTTCAAAGACTTATGCCATGACGGGATGGAGGATAGGCTTTGCGGCGAATGAAAAACTGGCTCAGCATCTTTCAAGATGGATTACGAACACGGATTCCTGCGCAGGCCATCCTAATCAGTACGCTGCTCTCGCGGCGCTAACTGGTCCTCAAGATGATGCCAAAAGGATGTTCATGAGCTTCAGGGAGAGGCGTGAAATCATCGTGGAAGGGCTTAACAGGATAAATGGTATAAAGTGTCTTAGGCCTGGAGGGGCGTTCTATGCCTGGCCGAACGTAACGGAGGCATGTAGAATGCTGAATATAGGGGACTCTGAGGAGTTTAGGAGGCGGCTCCTTTATGAGGCTGGTGTCGCCGTATTATCTGATATCCATTTCGGATTTAAGATTAAGGGTGAGGGAGAGCATATTAGACTTTCATACGCAACATCGGAGGAGAATATAAGAGAGGGGCTGAGGAGAATAGAGGAGTATATTGAAGAGAACAGGGTTGAATGATCTTCTCATTTATCCTGTCCTTTTATTTATCTTCATTATGCGTGCTATTCCAAGTCCCATTATTGACCCGGCTATCACCACTAGCGTCGCTGGGAAAAAGGTGAATAACCTCGTGTTCAGCATTAACGCTTCAAAGAGAAACATGGCTATGCCGTTTGTGGCAGCCATGATGACTCCGACCTCCGTTCTATATTTTGCTGATGCTTGAATGGAGATTAAGCTTGCCAAGTATATGTCTCCCAGCCCCAAGTTTATGATTGATGTATATGGATACATAGGGAGAATGAGGAGAACTGGAAGTCTGAGTTCAAGCATCTTCGTGGCCGACTGCACCATGAAGCCCGTGAGAAAAACCTGAATAACATCCATTATCGTTAGTAAAGCGGCGAAGATCCAAACAGTTCTCCAAGAGAACAATCCACTCGTATATAGGATTATTATTATGAAGAAGACCGCGACTGATATGTTGAAGGTCGCTAGGTTCCAGAAGAAGAGATATGAACAGATGAAGAGGATGGGAGGAAAGATGGCTATGTACCATTTCTTTAGGAGCATGCGAGTAAACGAGAATAATATGTAGGAGTACGCTGTTAGAAAGAATATTCGAATAGCCTCTCCTGGGACGAGCGCCATAACCGTCACCGCGATTCCTATCCAGACAGCGGTTAAAATGGCCTCTTTAGTGCTGAACTTTGCCTCTTCAAAGAGAGAGGAGAGCCTACTTTTCAGCTTATCCTGTATGAAAATCGAGCTGGCTATTAGGAGAAAAAATACGGAGGGAAGGACTATGTCGAAGTGCAAGATCACCTTCACACCAACTTAACTTTTTCTAATCGTCTTTTTCAGATCTAGATGAGACATGGGATCGTCGATAACCTTGGGAATCCACTCTAAAAGGTCTGAAGCAACCATGTGATATCCCTTCTCAGCCTTCACAAAGTCTCCTGCAGCGCCATTCACGAATGCTCCTGCAACTGCGGCTTCAAACGGTTCAACACCCCAGGAGAGAAAGGCCCCGACGATTCCTGAGAGAACGTCTCCTGTTCCTCCAACTGTCATGCCCGGGTTTCCGGTGAAGTTAAGCTTCGTTCGGTAGCCGTCGGAGATTATGTCGATATTTCCCTTCAAGAGCAGAACGGCATCTAAGTCTTGAGATACCTTCCGAATAGTCTCAGCTCTTTCATCTAAGCTTTCAGGCAGGGCTTCCCCCGTGAGAAGCTTATATTCTCCGGCATGGGGGGTTAGAACCGCCTGTGTTTCGAGTTTTCTTTTTGACTCCGCGAAGGATTTTAATCCATCCGCATCAAGAAGCATCGGAATCTTCAGGCTCTCAACTTCGCTGATCAAGTTCTTCACGGCTTCCTTAGTCTCCCTATGCAGCCCTAGTCCAGGCCCTATTACTATAGCAGTCGCCTTCTCCAGAAACCTTTTTACAACTGGAAGGTTTTCCATGCTCAGATGGTCGCCCTCAAGCTTCAGTGTTATTATGTCCGGCGACATCGAGGAGATAGCATATGCTGTTTCTTTAGGAGCGGCTATGTAAACTAAGTCGACTCCTGCTCTCAGAGCAGCTAGTGCGGCGAGTGCAGGAGCCCCGGAATACGTTTCGCTTCCTCCAACTATCAGAAGTCTCCCGAAGTCTCCTTTATGGGCCTCTGGACGCCTAGGCTTGAGTATTATCCGTACATCTCCGGGACCGGCGAATTTTTCAATTTCAGGGGGGATTCCGATATGTCTGACGATAAGTTCCCCAACATAATCTCTAGCTTTCAGGAGTCCAGGCTTCGCCTTATGAAAAGTTACAGTTAAATCAGCCTTGACGGCTTCTCCTAAAACCTTACCTGTTTCTGAGTCTACTCCACTCGGAACATCAACGGCAACGCGGAATCCATCAGATTCATTCATCGTTTTTATCATATGTGATATTGGGGGACGGGGGGCCCCTTTTAGACCTATTCCCAATAATGCATCCACTAGGACGTCTGCTTTTAGCCTCGGAATGGATGATGCATCTGGAGCTTCGTATATTCTAACTGATTCTCTGAGCGGCTTTAAGGCTTCCCAGTTCCTTCTAGCGTTCTCATCAATTATCTGATGTTCTCTCCCTGCAAGTATTACATGTACCTCGAATCCTAGACAGGCTAGGTGACGAGCTGCAACAAAACCGTCTCCGCCATTTCCACCTAATCCGCAGAAAACCGCGATTATCACCTCTTTAGGGCGGAAGCGAGCGGAGATCTCCACCGCCACGTTCCTACCTGCATTCTCCATGAGCTGAAGCCTAGAGATTCCGAAGTATTCTGAATTCATGTCTAGGGCGCGCATCTCCTCAGTTGTTATGACTTCTTCCTCCAATTTTTTAATCACCAAGCCCTACATGATGATTCGTTTCGGGCGATTTAAAAGTTAAGAGCGTAAGACTTATGCTTCATGCTAACTAATCCTTCGTTTTCACGTATTCCTCTAACCGAAGGATCAATCCTTCTTTCTCCAGAACCTCAAGTAACATGTCCGCGTCCTTCTTCCCGATATTAAGTTTACTTTCGGCAGCTTGATAGACCTCGTCGAGTCTTGCTTTTTCAAGCTCCTTGATCAGTCCTAAGAGATCTGATGCTTTGATCCCGGTTTCCGGGGATATCATAGATAGAGGCCAGGCTCGTTCTATGAGGAAGAGAAGTATCATGCTTTTTTCGTCATTCTCTTTGCAGAGAACAGCCAGCTTCTTTCCGGGAACCTTGTTTCCTGTGACTTCCTCATATCCCATCACTCTGAAGTTCTCTTTTATTACTTTCGGCACGTCGTTCATGTCGCTTATGACTTTCCTGCGGAGTCTATTTTTCTCGTCTATGTATGAAAGCGAGATAATATCGTAGTAGTAGCCTTCAGGGATTCCCTTCTGGAAGAGCATGGTTCTTCCCTCCAGCTGAGCGAAGCCTCCCCCAGCTGGACATTTAAGCGCTTTCACTATTATTCTCTGCATCTCAGCGTCTTTGCATATCTTGAAAAGCCAATCTCCAGTCAGATAATCTCTCACATGATAATACCGTACCTCTCCTTCCCTAAGCTCTCTTAGACTCATGTCAACCCAGTAGTCTTTCTCCCGCTCCTCGACCCTCCGAATCTTAACTTTAAGTCTTTGAAGCAAGCTCAAGTCTCCTTCTCCTCTCAAAATGATTAACCTGAGTGATTGATAAGGATATTCCTTTTTGAAGTGAGAGACCGCTGGATGCGCGGAAACACTTTTAAGTCCGGTACAGCAAGAGAATAATCAATGATCTAAATAGCGAGGGGCCGTATTTGCCGATCGCCTTTGTTTTAATAAATTCTGAAATTGGCTCTGAGGGAGAAGTGTTAAGGGAACTTAAGAAGATGGATGGGGTTAAGGAAGCCTATACGGTCTATGGGGTGTACGATGTTATAGCTAAGGTTGAAGCAAGCTCTATGGATAAGCTTAAGGACATAGTTACTTGGCGTATAAGAAGGCTTGAAAAGGTCCGTTCAACACTGACAATGATCGTAATAGAATCTATGTCCAAACCGGAAAACATGTGAGAAACGAACAGTGCTTTATTAAGCGCTATTCATGTTTCGAGATCTTGAATAGAAAGGCTTAATCGTGAATAAGGAAATTATTTTAGGGTATTATGAAGCTAACGGCGGCTCTAAAGGGGGAGGAGTAATAGTTTGGCCAGAGTTAAAGCATACGTCTTTTGTAAGGTTAATTCGGGAACCGAGAGAGAAACTTGCAGGCGGATTGCTGAACATCCCTTCGTATTGGAGGCTTGCATAGTCTACGGTGAATATGACTTAATCGTGGAGATATACGCTGAGAATTTAGAAGAGCTTGACTCAGCTACTGAAGAGATCCGTAGAATACCAAGCATAGCCTATACTTCAACAATGATTGTAGGCAGGAAGTTTCGAAAAAGAAAGGGAAGCTGACGGGTTGATTTCTCAGTGAATCTTGCGTCTTCAGAGTTTGGTGAGAACTACATCGTCTTCTTCATTAGGTTCTCGAGATACTTTCTAGAGTTTATGTACATTGAGTCTAATCTCTGTTTCATCTCCTCTTTTCCACCGACGTCTATGCCTATGCATCCCTTAAAGCCATGCTTTTTCAATGCTTCCAGAAAACTTTTCCAGTCCACTATTCCGGTTCCTATTTCCAAATGGTCTTCTATCATGAAGTCACTGTCGCTTGCGTGAACGTAAAAAATCCTTTTTCCAAGCATCTCTACGCATTGAACCGGATGCATCTTTTGAGCGGCTAGGTGAGCTACATCGAGAACTGCGCCAAGATTCTCGCTCTTTACTTCACGTAGCAACAATTCCAGAGCCCAGATATTTGAGATCGTCTCCCACGTTCTCGGCTCGATGCAGAGCTTTAAACCGTGATCTTTAGCCATATCGTTACATTCGCTTATCGAGGAGACTACTACATCTTCAAAGAACCTCCAGAAGTTGAAGTTTGGATCTATCCTCATTAGTGGAGGCTTGTACGCAAATCTGAATTCTTTAGATATATCGTATGGGCGCTCAGCGTGAATTGGTAAGTAAAAGCTATCTGCTTGAACGATATCTGCCTCGAGATAGGAGGCTACCTCGCAGCCTACCTTGAAGTCCTTTAGCGCCTTGCTTCTTTTCTGTGGATCCGTAGACATTATGTCGGGTAATACTGGAACAAAATTGACTAGTTTAATTCCGTTATCGCCAAGCTTCTTTTTTATGATCCCCTTATTTTCGACTATCATGTATAATTGGGAACCTATTCCCTCAAGCTCCATATATTTAAAGCCTAAACGTTTGGCATCGTCTATGGCTGACAGCACCTCTTCTAAGCTGGGAATATAGCGATACTTTGTTATCGCATATAGCCAGCACATAGATATGTTCCAACTCATCTCAGGATCTGCCTCCTAAGTCTTTATACCTCGCATAATTCAAAACATTTTTCTATGACCCACATGACCTTCCGCGCGATTTCGGGAGTAACTGGCGGTGGAGCTCCGTAACGAAGCGTCTTGTAGAGTTCCCCGTAGAATACTATTCCGCCATGTTTCCAGTAGTCAGATTCGCTTAACCTCCACTCCTCCTCTTTCCATGGGATCTCTTCAATGTTGTAGCTCCTATCAGGAGTTGGTTTGGTCTCCACTTTTCTTGGAGGGAGATCTTCAGGATTGAAATATTTCCATTTTATGAGCTGCTTGTTTCCTGTGAGTCCACCCTGGGTTCCCATCACAAGCCAGTTTTCTTGGGGATAAGCGCAGGCCCTCGTGAATTCGATATCTACTAATGGAGATCCGGCGGCTTTGAGTATGATCTTAACGTGGTCCTCAGCGTCTCCCAATGTTAATGTTCTCTGTAAGTCGCAGAAGACCTCTGGGTCTTTATTTCCGATTAGTTGTAGGGCTTGGATTATTAAGTGTACACCGTTATTTCTAAGTTCTCCTCCTCCAAACTTTTTCAGCGTCTGCCAGTCCCATCGTCTGCCAAAATGATGGCTGTAAATCTTTATTAGAACTATGCGTCCGAGCTTACCTGATTCGATGACTTCCTTAACCTTTAGGTAATCCGGGTAGAATAGGCTATCTTGGAATATCGTTAATATTTTTCCAGTCTTCCTCGCGGCTTCTATCATGGCGTCGGCTTCGGCGAGATTTGTGGCCATAGGCTTCTCGCAGACAACATTCTTCCCTGAACTGAGCGCCTTTATCGTATGCAATGCGTGAAGATAAGACGGCGTAGCGACTACTACTAACTCGACGTCTTCGTCTTCTATGAGTTCATCGAATTCTGGATAAGCTTTGCATCCAAATTCTTTTATTGCTTCTTCTCGTCTGGTCTCCATGGGATCGGCGACTGCTACAACATTATACTTCTCCGGAAGCCTCTTGAGGATTCTCGCGTGTATATTCCATCCGCTTCTTCCCAGACCAGCTATGCCAACGTTTACTTTATCGTTCGCTTTCATCCCTTTCCACGGATTCTTTTAACGAAATATCTCAAATAGGTATTTGGCGAATTTAGGAACAGCTATTTTGGGGTCTTCCTCCTCTTCATACTCGATTGAGAGGAATCCGTTGTAGCCTCCGGATACTAGTATCTCCTTTATCCGTTCGTAATCTAGCTTCACCTTTTTTCTAAGTAGAGCCACTTTCGCATGCATGTGAACTGCGTAGGGAAGAGTCTTAGCTATCTCGTCATATGTTGACTCCAGATAGTTGCCTGTGTCTAGATTCACTCTGAACCATGGGGAATCCACTCCCTTAATGATTTTTATAACGTCATCGGCTTTGGAGGTTACTCCGCCATGGTTCTCCAGCGCTATCACGACTCCGTTTTCCTCAGCGTAGTCGATGCATGATTTGATTGACTCAACAACCCAGTTTATCGCGTCTTCAGTAGAGTATCCTTCTGGAACGTATCCTCCGAATACTCTGAGGCACGGGGCTCCCAGCTCATGTGCCATTTCTAATCCTTCCTTAACGGCTTCAATTGCCTTCTTTCTTTCGGAAGCTTCTGGGGAGCAGAAATTTGTGGAGATTCCGGCTTCTGATATGGAGAGTCCACGATATAGTGATAGCCTCCTAATCTTTCTGAGATATGATGGATCCTTTGTTGGAAGCCAATACAGTGGGAATTCGACGCCGTCAAGTCCTATCTTGTAGGCCTCTTCGATGAAGTCTTCATATTTCATTCTGCCATCATTGAGATAATCCCGATAAGAATACGCCGTACAGCCGATCTTTATCATGATTCCACCAACCCTCTCACTTTTGAAGATTAATGCATAAACCCTTCTAATAAGACTTATGTAGAGAATCGTGGCGATCCAAAAAATGTTTGGTTGAGGATTGGAGATTGCACTAGCTTATTGCGGCTTCTTCTCCTCTACCGATTTGTAAGCGGCGGAAACTATCTCCAGAACTTTCTTCCCAAACTCTCCGTCTGGAAACGGCTCCTTATCTTCCCTTACGCAATTCACGAAGTATTCAATCTCGTTCGCGTATCCTAGCTGCCATACTTCGTCGACGGCTGGGAAAGACCATCCCGTGGAGAGGGAGGCCTTTTCGACCACGTAAGAGTATCCTTTCTCGCTATATAC